>NZ_CP097765.1:300000-600000 GCF_023585785.1 Blochmannia endosymbiont of Camponotus modoc | reverse complement strand
AGATAACAAAGTAGGTAATTCTGGTATTTTATCTATCCAATGAGGTATCTTGTCTTTTAAAGTACATATTGTTGTTGATAACTTTAATTGGTCCCGCATCCATCCTTCTAAAAAAGGTTGAGCAGATTTCCAAATATTTAGATTTGGATATAATTGTCTAACTATTCCTTCGATGTACAATAAAGTTTTTTGTAATAAAATTAATTGGGGTTGTATTTCCATATTAAAATATCGTGCGGTATTAAATAAGTACAATAATATTTTACTGAAAGGAATTTTTTCTAACGGTTGTTCAAAAATTGGTTCAAATACTGTTCTCATAGCGCATTCAAAATCTTCAATGTTGGTATCAAAGGGTATCCAGCCTGAATCAAGATGCAATTCAGCTATTTTACGATAATCATGATTGAAAAATGCTATGAAATTTGCTGCTAAATAGTATTTATCTTTTTTATTTAAAGATCCGACAATGCCGCAATCAACACTAATATATTTTGGATTTCCTGGGTGTTTATAGCTAATAAAAATGTTACCAGGATGCATATCTCCGTGAAAAAAACTATCTCGAAATACTTGAGTAAAAAATATTTCTATTCCACGTTCTGCTAATAATTTCATATTAATTTTTTGTTTTTTGAGCGCAACTAAATCATATACTGGTATTCCATAGATACGCTCCATAACCATAACGTTTTCGCTACAAAAATCTACATATACTTTGGGTATGTATAATATTTGACTTTTTTTGAAATTTCTTCTCAATTGAATAGTATTCGCTGTTTCTTTTAGCAAATTAAGCTCATTAAAAAGAGTTTTTTCATATTCTGAAACAACTTCTGAAAACTTAAATTTCCGTCCTTCTGGTAAAAATTTACAAATCCATTTGGCTAATCTATACATTAAACATATATCTATTTTAATAATAGGTAAAAGACCGGGCCGAATAATTTTAATTACTATATCTTTATTGTTTTTTTTTAATCTAGCAGAATGTACCTGCGAAATAGATGCAGATGCCAATGGTATTTCTTGAAAATCTTTAAACCATGTTTCTAATGAATTCCCAATAGCTCGTTCTATACACATTTTAGCAATAATTCCATCGAAAGGCGCCACACGATCTTGTAGTATTGATAATTGATCTGCAACAGAATCTGGAAAGATATCGCGTCGAGTGGAAAGCATTTGCCCAAATTTAATCCATATTGGACCTAACTCCTGTAATGCTAAACGAAATCGTTCCCCTAAAGTTAGTTGAGAATGCTTATTTAAAACGCGTAAAAGAAATCTACTACCTATTCTTAATGGAAAAATTAATCGATGAGTAGGAACAAAATCACTTAATCCATAATTTAAGATTGTTTTAATTATAGAATACAGTCGACATAACTCATCAACAAGCATCAGATTTCCTATAATTGATTTAAAATGATTAAGCAAATATTCAGTGTTATATTTAAATAATGTATCTTTATAAAGATTACTTTTAGTTCATTAAACTTATACCGTGTTCTTACTATCAAGCATAGTTACATGTAAACATTTTTAATTAAAATGCACTTTTCTAATAAAAGTCTATAAATATTCAATAAAATTTCATCCGTTTAATAAAATATAAGTTTGATTGTAAGTGTATTAAATACTAATAATGTTGAAACTAGATATGAGTTTACGCTATTTAATTAAATTTTAAGTTAATGAAATATCCTCGCTAATCTTAAAATAGATATATTCATCTACTGTATTATCGGTTGTTTATTCACATAATAATACAGTATCACTGTATATTCTATTTTCATCTAACTTATTTTTATAAATATAAAAATAAATAATTGTTTCTTACTAAGATATAAAATAGTTAGATATCATAGTTTTGTGCACTCGAAATAAAATACCTTTACAGGATTTAATAAATATTCACGTTCTTGGCAATGTTAACAAAATAATGATACTATCGATTTTAATAACTCACTGAATATCAATATTTTTTAACATTTATAAGCGCAATGTAATACAGCAATCCCAAAAGTCATATTGAAATATTCAACATTGTTGAATCCTGTTCGTATTATCATGTTTTTTAAAGTTTCTTGATCTGGATGCATACGAATAGATTCTACAAGATAACGATAACTATTAATATCTTGAGTTATACATTTACCTATTTTAGGTAAAATATGAAATGAATATAAATCATATATCTTATGCAATACTTTAAAAGTAGGCACCCCGAAATCTAAGATTAATAATTTTCCTCTAGGTTTTAATACTCTATGCATTGAAAATAATGCTTGTTCTTTATTTGTAAAATTGCGTAATCCAAAAGAAACAGCAACGCAATCAAAAGTATTTTCAGAGAAAGGTAAAGCTTCAGCATCAGCTTGTATATATATTACATTATTTAATATACCTAAATTGCGTAATTTTTTTTGTCCTATATGTAGCATGGAATCATTGATATCTGCTAGTACTACGATCCCTGTATTACCTACTAACCGGGAAAATTGAATACTTAAATCTCCAGTACCTCCGGCTAGATCCAATACAGTGCATCCGACGTATACTTCGCTGCGATAAATCATAAATTGTTTCCACATTCTATGTATTCCAAATGACATTAAATCATTCATTAAATCATATTGTGATGCTACAGAATGGAATATATTAGACACTAATGATGTTTTCTTATCCTTGTAAACATTTTGAAAACCAAAATGAGTCATTTCTTTTTTAGATTTATTCTTCATATTCATCATTACCGTAATCTTTATCATTAAATTTCTATTTATCAAAAATACTAATTTTACTAAAATAGTACTATATGATTTTATCAAGTCACATACTTTAATGTACCAAATCAAGAATTTGATAAAGATTTATGACATATATTTTCAGTGATGTTATCTTCAAAATTAGATACATCAGAAGAATTTTTTTTTGTATCACATAAAAATATAGAATTCGGTGGAATCACATTAGTAACAATTGGTTGTTTTATTTGCACTCCAAGTGCTCGAAAACCTTCCGCTTGACTTATAATATTACCTTTTCCTTCAGAAAATTTATTCTTTGCTGCATTATAAATAACTTCTGCTTTATTTAGATAAAGGCCAATTTTATTTAAGTCATCCATAAACAACCGTAGTTTGTCATACAATCTTCCTGCTTTATCAGCAATTTTTTTAGCATGGCAATTTTGATATTCATAACGCCATAAGTTATTAATAGTGCGCAAAGCTATTAACAGTGTTGTAGGGCTAATTAACATAATATTACACCGCATAGCATCTGTTAATAATGATGCTTCTTTTTTAATGGCTAACATAAAAGCTGATTCAATAGGGACAAACATTAAAATATAATCTAATGTGTTTAATCCAAATAATTTTTGATAATCTTTTTTGCTTAATGATTTTATATGAGCACGCAATGAATGTACGTGATCAATGACAGCTAACCGTTGATCTTCTTCGCTATCGCTATTGAAATAACGTTCATAAGCCACTAGAGATACTTTAGAATCAATTATTACATCTTTACCATGAGGTAAATGTATAATTACATCAGGTTGCAATCTATTTCCATCAGTTTGTTTTATGCTGACTTGTACATGAAATTCATGACCTTCACGCATACCAGAAGCTTCTAATGCACGAGTTAAAATTATTTCTCCCCAACTGCCTTGTGTTTTATTGTTTCCTTTTAATGCTTGTGTTAAATTAATAGTTTCTTGAGTGATTTTTGCATTCAATTGATGTAAATTACGAATTTCATATGTCAGGGTATGTCTCGATTGCTCTTCTTTTGAGAAATTGTTTTGGATTTGACTTTTAAATCCTTCTAACTGTTCTTTTAATGGATATAACGTTCTCTCAAGAGTTATTCGATTTTGTTGATCTATCTTGCGTCCGTTTTGCTCAAAAATACGATTTGCCAAATTTTCAAATTGCATAGTTAATCGGTTTTCACTATTGATAAACAACTTCTGTTTTTCTTCTGTTGCTAATTTATATTCTTCTAAACGAATATTTAATTCTTGTATTTTTAATTCTTGAGAATGATTTAAATTTAATTGTACATGTAATTCATTATTTAGTTTTTCACATTTTTGATGATAATGATTTAATAATTTTAAACGCTCTTCGGCAGTGGATAATTTACCATGTAGTTCATATATCACTTGTGATTTTTTTTGCAATTTCTGTTCAATATTATAACGTAAGTCAGATTCATTTTTTAAATTTTGTGTAATTACACATAAAGCATTCTCATGAGATGCATAAGCATGATTATATTTTGTAATATATCGTTTTCTTATAATCTTAAAAAATATTCCAGATATTAAGAAACCTGCAAATATGCTAATTATGCTATATAAATAAAATAAGGTAATTGGCATATATTCTCTGTCATAAAATATATTCATAAATAATCTTGATAATAATTACTTATTATTAATCATTATATATATTGTATCAATACTTTAGAAATACAAATAAACGTAGGCTGTGTATCATGTTGATGAATAACATGTTACTTATATAATACAACATACTAAATTCCATTCTAGATTCTTTTATTTTAAAAAATAATAATATGTTATTCAAAAATTTTTTGTTAGTGGCTGAATATATTAAAATGAACAGAAAGACTTAAAGAATAATGATCAATATTATTCCGCATAACGATATAAAGTGTTTCTTTTATTCAGAAGAATATGAGCGCCTTCTATTGCAACTTTCATTGCCATATATTCAGTATGATGTATTAAAGTAACGTTTGGAATTTCTTTTTGTGTGCGATTTACAATAACACCTGTAACAACTCCTGCTTGTAATCCTTGAGTTAAACACATAGTTAGTAGTGTTGCAGATTCCATTTCGTAACTCATAACTCCCAGGTTTTTCCATTCTTCCATGGAGCCGCGCAACTTTTGAATAACTCGCCCAGAATATGTATCCTGTCTTTCTTGTCCAGGATAAAATGTATCTGAAGATACGGTTACACCAAAATGTGATTTAATACCAATGTTTTTAGCTGCTTGAATTAAAGCTATAGTACATGATAAATCTGCTACTGCTGGAAATTCTAATGGAGCAAAGTGTTGACTTGCTCCATCACAACGAACAGCAGCAGTGATAATCAACACATCGCCTGTTTTTATATATTTTTGGATAGCTCCTGCAGTGCCTACACGTAAGAATGTACGTATGCCTAATTGAGATAATTCTTCTACCACAATAGAAGTAGATGGACCGCCTATACCTGTAGAACAAACAATTACTGTCTCTTTATTGATTTTTGCGGACCAAGTTGTAAATTCTCGATTACTAAAAATGTATTCTGCCCCATCCATCAGAGAAGCTATTTTTTTTACTCTATTAGGATCTCCTGGAAGAATAGCTAAAGTTGCTCCTTGAAGGTCCCCGATCTTTAAACCTAAATGAAATGCATGAGTTATAGTCATAATAAAACTATCGCGTGTTTTTAAAAGTTATTGAGAATGTTTAAAATTAGTGGGAAACTTTTCCAAATTCTTTATTTTTTTTATGAATAAAAAATATCAATTTTAACTCATTCAATGATCGTTCCTTAAATAGATAATCTCGTAATCAACCCATGATATTATCAATAAATCTGGTAATTCTATTTTGATATTGATTGCTATACAATTAATTAACAAAAATTATTAGCCATGATTCACGATGAATAAAATTGTTTACGCAATAATTTAGCTGCAGATACCATATTATTCAATGAATGTTTAATTTCAGGCCATGATCTTGTTTTTAATCCACAATCAGGATTAATCCATAAACGTCGTTTTGGGATATATTTTAACAATTGATTAATTCTTCTGATAAGATTATTTTGGGTTGGTTCATTTGGCGAATGAATATCGTATATTCCTGGTCCAATTTCATTTAAATCCTTTATTACATGTCGTATAGATTTTAATATTTTTTCATCTGACCTAGCTGCTTCTATACTGATGACATCCGCATCTAATGCTAGAATAGCATAAATGATATCATTAAATTCAGAATAACACATATGAGTATGAATCTGAGTATCATCTTTCACTGATGATACAGTGATCCTAAAGACATTAATTGCCCATTCTAAATATTGTTTTTGATCAGAACGTTTTAAAGGTAATCCTTCTCGCAAAGCTGGCTCATCAATTTGTATGATTCCAATTCCAGATTTTTCCAAGTCTATTACTTCATCGCGTATCGACAATGCTAATTGCAATGCTATTGTTTTTCGTGGTATATCCTCTCGTGGGAACGACCAAGACATTATGGTGACAGGTCCAGTTAATATACCTTTTATCGGTTTATTAGTTAATGACTGAGCATAACTTATCCATTCTATAGTAATGGGTTTTGAACGACTAATATCCCCAATAATTACTGGAGGTTTTACACAACGTGAACCATAACTTTGTACCCACCCATTTTGAGTAAATATAAATCCATTTAAATGCTCTCCAAAATATTCTACCATGTCATTTCGTTCTGGTTCTCCATGCACTAGAATATCTAGATCTAATTTTTCTTGTTCCATAATAATTTTTTTAATGTAATTCTTAATACTAAGATGATAATCTTCTTTGTTGATTTGGTTATTTTTGAAGCGCGAACGAAGTTTACGAATTTCTTCAGTTTGAGGAAATGAACCGATAGTAGTTGTTGGAAATAATGGTAAATTCAGCTTCTTATGCTGTAATGTAACTCGTGTTGTGTACGGAGAAGATCTAGAATAAGAAATCTCATTGATGTGTTCGAGACGTTTTTTAACTTGTATATTATGAATTGTACTAGAATACGATCGTAAGTTATTAGAAACATAATATTCACTAAGTGTATCTTCATATGTCGTGTCACTTGTGTTTTTAGCATTCAACGCATCGCATAACATTTTTATTTCGTAACATTTTTGCAGCGCAAAAGCAAACCATTCTTTAATGTGTTTATCTAATTTTATCTCCGTATTTAGATCAATAGGACTATGTAATAAGGAACAAGAAGAACCTATCCATAATCTGCGCTCGTCTACTAAGGGATATAGTTTTTTAAACCAATCATGTAAATTAGTTTTCCATACATTACGTCCGTTGATTACTCCTGCTGATAATATCCAATGTTTTGGTAATCGGGAATGCAGTAAAGGTATATTATCAGGATTGGAAACCAGATCCACATGTAGACCATCTATTTTTAATTGTGTAATAATATCCAATTGATGATATATGCTGTCGAAGTAAGTGGTTAATAGTAATTTAACTTTACCATGAAGTTGTTCATACGCGCTTAAATATGCATTTAGCCATTGTAACGGTAGCTCCAAAACTAGTATGGGCTCATCAATTTGTATCCAATCAATATTTTTTGATAATAAAATATCTAATATTTCTTGATATATTGATAATAAATGAGGCAATAATGACAAACGATCAAATTCTTTTCCTTTTACTTTTCCTAACCACAGATAACTAATTGGACCAAGTAGTATTGGTTTTACTGTATATTTTAGAGACAAAGCTTCATCTATTTCATCAAATAATTGAGTCCAATTTAACTTAAATTCCTGATTGGGAACAAATTCGGGTACTATATAGTGATAATTTGTATTAAACCATTTTTTCATTTCTGAAGGTGGTATCATTTTTTTGTTTAAAGAATACCCTCGACTTATTCTAAACAATGTATTTAAATTAATATTTTCTTGACCAATACGATGCCTATCTGGAATATTATTTAGCATCAAGCTGGTAGTTAAAACATGATCATACCATGCGAAATCACCTACTGGGGTCCAGTCGATACCGCAATCTTTCTGTTGTTTCCAATGCCGTATGCGTAATGTACGGCCTATTTCTAATAATTTATCTTCTGTAATTTTTCCATCCCAATAATATTCTAAAGCATACTTTAGTTCTCTATGTAATCCAATACGAGGAAATCCTAATATATGACTGACAATTGTCATAATTTACTCCATGAGCTATTTTGATTAGATGAAGTACTCATAAAAATTTATAGTAAAAAATTTAAAAAAGTATTATGGCCCAATAGTCAATCTGGTTATTGCAAAATAACTTTACAACTAATTCTATAGCTATATAACTTTTTTTAAATTAAAAATATGTGACATCAAAAATTATTAATAAACGTGAATTATATCAAATATATATACTACAATCAAACGGTTAATAATTAATAATTTATATATACATTTTAATAATTTTTATATTATTTGGTTTCACCAATAAAATTTAAAAAATTTTAATTAATTTTGTATAATTAGTTTCATTTTTTTCATAGCATTTTTTTCTAATTGACGTACTCGTTCAGCAGACACACCGTATTGATTGGCTAATTCTTGTAACGTACTTTTATTATCTACATTTAACCATCGGGCACGAATAATATGTTGACTGCGTTTGTCTAAAGTCTTTATAGCTGCATTTAATTTATCACTAACTTGATCGATCCATTCTTCTTCATTAGAGGAAACAATTTTGTCTTGTAAATATAAAATAGGTGCTATTGATATTCCTCGGTTATCTTCATCTGAAGATTGTTCAAAAGTCATATCTTGTGCTGACATTCTGGATTCCATTTCGCGCACATCTTTGCTAGTCACATTTAGCGCCTTTGCGACTATTTCTATTTCTCCCGCATTAAACCAACCTAAACGTTGTTTAGTTTTACGTAGATTAAAAAATAATTTACGCTGTGCTTTAGTAGTAGCTATTTTTACAATGCGCCAATTTTTTAAAACATATTCATGAATTTCGGATTTAATCCAGTGTACAGCAAATGATACTAAACGAACATCTAATTCTGGATTAAATCGACGAACAGCCTTCATTAAACCAATATTACCTTCTTGTATTAAATCGGCCTGAGGTAATCCATAACCAGAATAATTACGAGAAACATGAACAACAAATCTTAAATGTGATACAATGAGTTTTTTTGCAGCATCTAAATCACCATTATAGTATAAGCGTTTAGCTAACCTTTTTTCTTCTTCTGCTGTTAACATAGCATAAGCATTGGCTACTCTTATATAAGCTTCTAAGTTCCCTGGAGGAATTAAGGTTACATTTTTTTGTATATATTTAGGCATTTATTCTCCTAAAATAACCATGTATACGCAGATAATTATGGGTACATCATTGTGTCTGCATGCAATTGCATCAGAACCATTGTAAAAAATTTTGTATCAACAATAGAATAATGTATAACACTTATATAGTGTTTATTATTAACATAATCATCATTGATTTTATTGCTAATTCTAATTATATATAATATATCATAAATTACCTATTATAACTAATCATTATCCTTAATAACATCAAATACTTCATAGATAATTTTGGTACAATCTGAATATCAAGTGAACATTAATGATGCGTGGATTATATCTAGAATATACAGATACCGACAGATTCGGTCGATTTGCTTGTTGTTGTCAATCTATATACTATTTGTAAATTTTATTTTTTAATTAATATTTTTTGTTTTATGAATTTTTTACTTCAATAAATCATAAATACTATTTTAATTATTTAAACTTTAATCTCTTTTAATTAAAATCCTCCGAAGGCATCATAAAGATTAATAACATTATTTTCAATAATTATTTATAAAAATATTTTTTTTTGCTATTCAGACTAATAATCTTATTTTTACAAAACACCCATATAAATTATAAGTAGTGTTTTTTATTGAATTTACTCTTTTAAAATAGCTTCAACAAAATTGTGTGATTTAAATGATTGTAAATCATCAATATTTTGCCCTATTCCAATATATCGTATTGGTATTGAAAAATGATCAGCAATAGATAAAAGAGTTCCTCCTTTAGCACTACCGTCTAATTTGGTCATAACTATTCCTGTAATTTTAATAGCTTCATTGAACATGCGTACTTGATTTATAGAATTTTGTCCGATATTGGCATCAAGAACTAACATGGTTTCATGAGGCGCCTCTGCATCAATTTTTGTTATTACTCTAATAATTTTTTTTAGTTCTTCCATAGCATATATTTTATTTTGTAATCTACCTGCGGTGTCTATAATAAGTAAATCAACAGATTTTATTTTAGCTATTTTAACAGCATCAAAAACTATTGAAGCAGAATCGGAGGTGGTATTTTTTGTGATGACTGCGGTGCAACCACTACGTTTTCCCAAAATTTCTAACTGATCTGCAGCTGCGGCTCTACAAGTATCCCCTGCTGCTAGCATTACAGTTTTATTCTTTAATCGGTAATAATGTGCTAATTTTCCAATAGTAGTAGTCTTTCCAACACCATTAACCCCTACCATTAATATAATAAATGGTTTTTTTTCTTGTAAAAATAATGGTTTGTCGATACGTGTGACTATTTTTAACATTTCGTTACGTAATGCATCGTGAAAAGATTGTTCATTACAGTTAGTATTAAAACTAATATAATTTCTCAAATTATTAATGATTTTTTGGGTAGTATGTATGTTTATGTCTGCGATTAATAATTGATTCTTAATTTTATCTAATATAACAGTATCAATTCTTTTATCGCGAATTAACTCTATTATGTTATCACCCAATTTTTTTCGAGTATTCAACAAACTTTGTTTCAGCTTATTAAATAAATTATATGCACGATTCATATATATTTAACCTCATAATTATCATTAACATATACGATGTTATTTTTTATTTATTTTTATGTTCTTTATTACGTACTTTATTAATCAATTTTCATTGATATTGTTTATTTTGTATTTTTTTCAAAAATACAAAATATTTATATGTAATACACTACACATAATTGCATGACGCAAATACAACTAATGAAAAGTATAACAAAAAATAAATGGGTTGTAGATATATGAAATATTAGAAACTATAATTCTTACACTTCTATAGTTTATGTACAAGTAATTAGATTTATACAACATAAAACAAATTGATGATTCATGGCTTATAATAAAAATCTTTTCATATCAAAAGACAAAAATATCCTGTGAATTATTATTTTCATATATAGAAATATAATGGATGTATGAAAAATAAACTACATTTAGGTGTATCCAGAAAAATTAAGATTATCGGCGGTAAATGGAAGGGAAGAAACATACCAATTACTCGGCATTCTAAGATACGTCCAACTACTAATCGCATGCGTGAAATATTATTTAGTTGGCTTGATCCTATTATTTCTAAAGCGGCGTGTTTAGATTGTTTTGCTGGAAGCGGTGCATTAGGTCTAGAATCATTGTCTAGAGGAGCTAGCAAAGTAACTTTTTTAGATAATAATCATATTTGTATTATCGCATTGATGAAAGTAATGCAGTCTTTTTCAGCATATAACAGTGAGATAATATATACTGATTGTCGTTCTTGGTTACAACAATCAACTACGACTTATAATGTCATCTTTCTTGATCCTCCTTTTCAAGACAATATTATACCTGAAGTTATTTTTTTATTAGAAAGACATAATCTATTGCAAAAAGAATCTTGGATTTATATAGAAACTTCAAAAAAAATAAATATTCTTAATACTAGTATCATTCCGAATTATTGGGTTTTATATCACAAAAAAATTACTCGGAATGTCATGTATTATCTTTTTTTGAGAAGATCATAGAATATTTGAATATAATAAAAACACTACTTAAAACATATTATTTCACACGTCTACCACAATTAGATGTGGTTTTATACATCAAAGAATCGCATTAACTACGCCAAGATTTGTAACAATCTATTAAACCATAAGTTGAACTGTCATGATTTTTAGAAATCATATTTTCATATTTTAATTCTGGTAAAATACTGTCAGCCAATTGTTTTCCTAATTCCACCCCCCATTGATCAAAAGTATAAATATTGAAAATAATACCTTGCGTAAATATTTTATGTTCATATAAAGCAATCAAAGCCCCTAAAGTATAAGGAGTAATTTTTTTGACTAAAATAGAATTACTAGGATTATTTCCTTTACATAACTTAAAAGGAACCACACATTGTTCATATTTGTAATTTTTTTTAAATTTTACATATTTTTGCATTTCTGTTGAACGTGTATTTCCAAAAGCCAAGGCTTTAGTTTGAGCAAAAAAATTTGATATTAATTTTTCATGATGATCAGACATAGGATTATGACTAATTGCTGGTGCGATAAAATCACATGGGACCATTTTAGTACCTTGATGAAGCAATTGATAAAATGAATGTTGTCCATTAGTTCCAGGTTCTCCCCATATAATAGGACCAGTCTGATATATAATAGGGCATCCATTGCGATCTACACATTTTCCGTTAGATTCCATATTTACTTGTTGTAAATATGCTGTAAAACGGTGCATATATTGATCATAAGGAAAAATGGCTTCAGTTTCTACTTGAAAGAAATTATTGTACCAAATGCCAATCAGCGCTAGAATTACTGGTAGATTTTCATGTAACGGTGTATTATGAAAATGCATATCCATGTCATGAGCTCCAGTTAGCAATAGTTCAAAATTGCTTACTCCCACCGATAGCATTATCGGTAAACCAATTGATGACCACAATGAATAACGCCCTCCTACCCAATCCCAAAATTTAAACATATTTTCTGATGGATCAATGCCAAATTTACGCACTTCTATGGTATTTGTGGATAATGCTATAAAATGCTTCGACACATGTTGTGCATTAGAAGTAGCTTTACAAAACCAGTTACGTGCACTAAACGCATTGGTCATAGTTTCTTGCGTAGTAAAAGTTTTTGACGCTATTACAAATAGTGTATTTTCTGGATTTAAATTTTTTAATGTCTCGAAAATATGCGTGCCGTCTATATTAGAAACAAAATGCATATTTAAATGATTTCGATATGGTTTTAATGCTTCAGTTACCATATAAGGCCCAAGATTGGAACCTCCAATACCTATATTAACGATATCTGTAATTATTTTATCCGTGTAACCTGTCCAATTACCTTGAATAACCCGATTACAAAATTGTTTCATTTTATTTAGTACTGCATTTATTTGTGGCATTACGTTGGATCCATCTACTAAAATTGGTGTATTTTTTATATTTCTTAAAGCTATATGCAATGCAGCACGATCTTCACTGCGATTAATTTTTTCACCATGAAACATATCTGAAATGGCTTCTATCAGATCACATTCAATAGCTAAAGATATTAGTTTAATAATAGTTTCGTTCGTGATTAAGTTTTTTGAATAATCCACTAAAATTTCATTATTAAATGTTTTAGAGAAATGAGCAAACCTATATTTATCTTGATTGAACAAATCGTTAATTGATATGCTCTTCATATCGTTAAAATGTTGTTTGAGGTGTTGCCAAGCTTGTGTACTAATGGGATTTATATTTTTCACAATTCATCTTCTTATATTTTATCACAAAAGTAAGTGAATCAGAATTAAATTTAAAACAAACTATTCAACTCGCCATAACTCGTTCAAGTTACGACATAGATGTAGTAGATGGTTTATATGTATAATTATCGTACCTCACGTATATAAATATGGTGAAAATTTATACAAACAACTAAATATACGAAATTACTATTTATTTTTCTAGAAATATTGTATACATCTACACATATTTATGAAAATTAAAAAATTCTTGATTATGTATAAATATATTTTTATACACCAATCAATATCATCGATCTCAACTAGACACCAAAAAATACATAATCTTTTGTATGCGCAATGACAATAAACACAAAACTGTAGTTTTGAGAAAATTATATAATTTTAAAACATTTATAACTTTTTGGATTTATATTTCATAAATTAATTTTACAAAATAAATATAATAGTTTATTGTCATTTCACTCAATCTGTTCAGAAAGAACTTAAATGTTTTATGACATTTTTTGTACATAATGATTCAGCCAATTGGCAAACAATAAATACGCATGACTTCTCCAACTGATCTTAGGAACTAAATTAGGATTGTCTTGAGGAAAATAATGATCTGGTAGCATCGGATTTAATCCTAATTTTAAATCTCTATAATACTCCTGAGATAAAGTCATCGCGTCATATTCTGGATGTCCAGTTATAAATATTAAACGCTTGTCTTGACTAATAAGCAAATATGCACCTGCTTCATCAGATTCTGCTAAAATTTCTAAATCTGTGTTCCGATAAATTACATCTTTAGGAAAATCCGAATAACGAGAGTGAGGCGCTAAAAATTTTTCATCAAATCCTTTTGTTAAAAGTGCATGTGAACTTATAGTATTATGTTGGTAAATTCCTACTAATTTATGCTTCCGGGTAAATTTAGGAAGATTGTATAGTACTTTTAAAGCTGCCTGTACCGCCCAACAAATAAATAATATCGAATTAATATGCTCTTGTGCCCATAAAAATAATTGCTTAATTTGAGGCCAAAAGGTTATATTTTCAAAATTAATTAATCCCAAAGGAGCACCAGTTACGATCAAACCATCGAAGTTTTTATATTGGATATCTAAAAAACTACAATAAAAGTTGTTTAAATGCTCAACAGGTGTGTTTTTAGGAACATGACCATCTATGCGCAATAATTGAATATCAATTTGTAAGGGAGAATTTGATAACAAACGTAATAATTGATTTTCCGTTTCAATTTTTTTTGGCATTAAATTAAGAATCAATACTTTTAAAGAACTTTGTTCTTTAAAAGTATTGCGTGATTTTTGCATAACAAAAACATCTTCATTCTGTAAAATTTTTATCGCAGGCAATTTGTTTAATACCCGAATTGGCATAATGTCGTGACCTTAATATGTATACGTATCTTCTAAATCTATTTAGTTTCAGATTGTTTATTTTACCTATATACATATCACAAATTCCCACTATCCTTCATGAAGATGGAATCCATAATTATAAAATTAATTTTTTTTCAACACGTATTTAGTAAAATACAAAAAATAAAAATCACTATCCAAGTATCACGGATAATTTATAAATCATATATTTAACATAGTTAACGCATAGTTTATAGTGATTTATCAAATATACGCAGATACAAACATAAATAGAATATAAATTCTAGTGAACATTTCTCATGATCTATTAATTACATACATCACAATTCATGATAGGCCTGAGTGGAATTGAACCACCGTCCTCACCCTTATCAGGGGTGCGCTCTAACCGCCTGAGCTACAAGCCTGTAATATAAAATATTATTAATTTTTCATAATCTTTAACTACAACATATGACTGTATATTAATCCCGATCATAAAACTACTTGTTTATTTAATATGGAATGGTATAGTAAACGCACATGCATTTACTATCTAAATAAAATGAACCCATCTTCTATAGTAACACAACTTAAAATGTTAATTCAAGTGTTTCCATCGGTTTAGTTATTAAGAAAAATTAATAAACAATAATAACTTGTTTCCAAATTTTTATTTTAAATTTTACATACTACTACAACGATCCTCAATAATACAATCCTAATCACATACAGTAATCAATATTATTTTCAAATTATTTTTAACAAACAGATAATTTAATCTATTCTTTTCATTGAATTTTTCGACTTTTTTAAATATAATTGTTAAAATGTTCGGCCAACGGCCATGACCATACACGTATATGTGTAGCAAAGTAC
The DNA here is from genome assembly GCF_023585785.1 of Blochmannia endosymbiont of Camponotus modoc. Taxonomy (NCBI): domain Bacteria; kingdom Pseudomonadati; phylum Pseudomonadota; class Gammaproteobacteria; order Enterobacterales; family Enterobacteriaceae; genus Candidatus Blochmanniella; species Blochmannia endosymbiont of Camponotus modoc. Next base: position 584,343 of record NZ_CP097765.1, on the reverse strand, counting down.
ATAAGAGTTGTTGGCGAGGCGTTCTTGTTTCGAACGCGGCTGCGCAGCGTGGACGGGTTCTCGTTTGGTAGTTGCGGTGTGGAATTAAATTGAAACAAAAAAGTTTCTTTCTATTTTTATTTTAGGGATCGTTCTTGTTGGAGTTGTGTTGGTCATGTGATGAGGTTGATGTATGTTCTATCCCACTCATTTTGATGTTATTGTTGTTGGAGGAGGCCATTCTGGGACAGAAGCAGCTTTGGCTTCTGCTAGAATGCAATGCAATACGCTTTTGATTACTCATAATATTGATACTCTTGGACAGATGTCTTGTAATCCGGCCGTTGGTGGTATAGGAAAAGGACATTTAGTGAAAGAAATTGATGCGATGGGTGGATCGATGGCTTATGCTATCGATCAATCGGGAATTCAATTTAGAGTACTTAATAGTAGCAAAGGAGCTGCTGTTAGAGCAACACGTGCTCAGGCAGACAAAATATTATATCGACGGGCAATACGTAATGTTCTTGAATATCAAAAATTTTTGTTGGTTATTCAGGCATCAGTAGAAGATTTAATAGTTAGGAGGAACAGGATTGTTGGAGTAATTACTCCAAAATTAGGAATGAAATTTAGTGGTACGTCTGTAGTGTTGACAACCGGAACTTTTCTCAATGGCAAGATTCATATTGGGATGAATAACTTTAGAGGAGGTCGATCTGGAGATTCGGAGTCATCGTCATTGTTATCAGAACGATTGAAAGAGTTATCTTTGCAAGTTAGTCGGTTAAAAACGGGTACTTCTCCTCGTGTGCATACCAAAGGGATAAATTTTGATTCTTTATGCGCACAATATAGTGATGATCCCATTCCTGTGTTTTCATTTATAGGATCTACAAAACTACATCCTACGCAGATGCCTTGTTATATTACCCATACTAATAATAAAACCCACGAAATAATTAGATCAAATTTACATCAGAGCCCTATGTATACAGGTTTAATAAAAGGAATAGCACCTCGATATTGTCCATCTATAGAAGACAAAATAACTCGTTTCTCAGATCGTAATGCTCATCAAATTTTTTTAGAACCTGAAGGTTTGACAACACCTGAAGTATATCTTAATGGTATTTCTACTAGTTTACCTTTTTGTGTGCAAATGCAAATGATTAAATCAATCCAGGGATTAGAGAATGCTGATATAGTTAGGCCGGGTTATGCTATTGAATACGATTTTTTTGATCCTCGTGATTTAAAGTTAACATTAGAGAGTAAAATTATTTCTGGATTGTTTTTTTCTGGTCAAATTAATGGTACTACTGGTTATGAAGAAGCAGCTGCCCAAGGATTATTAGCCGGAATTAATGCAGCTAGATTTTCCAAAAATAAAGAAGGATGGTATCCTAGAAGAGATCAGGCATATTTAGGGGTGCTTGTAGATGATCTTTGTACGCATGGAACAGAAGAACCTTATCGTATGTTTACTTCGCGTGCTGAATATCGTCTGTCTTTACGTGAGGATAATGCTGATTTAAGATTAACCGAAACCGCGCGGCAGTTAGGTTTGATAGATGAATCACGGTGGAAAGCTTTTTGTTGCAAAAAAGAAAATATTGAAAAAGAACGTCAGAGATTACGTAACACTTATATTTCCCCGTATAGTGCAGATGTTGCACAGTTAAATAATTTTCTTAAAACACCGTTAACACATGAAGCAAATGGTGAAGATCTGTTGAGAAGGCCAGAAATTAATTACACAAAGTTATCTCAACTAAGTACTTTTAGTCCATCTGTATTGGATCGTCAAGTATTCGAGCAAATTGAAATTCAAATAAAATATGAAGGTTATATTCGTCATCAACAAGAAGAAATAAAAAGACATATTTACAATGAAAATACATTGTTACCGACTGATATAGATTTCAATATTGTTTCTGGATTATCTAAGGAGGTTATCGATAAACTTAATAATTATAAACCTTATTCTATTGGACAGGCTTCTCGCATTTCCGGTATAACTCCTGCAGCTATTTCTAATTTATTGGTTTGGTTAAAAAAACAAGGTTTATTAGGATACAATACATTCTAATCTAGAGAATAATGGATTTTTCTATTTAATCAAGATTATTTGATCCCTATATGGGGTGTTTGTGATCGCTACTATATGGAGAGAGTTGGACGTGTAAATTGTGGTATATTTATGTTTTTTCCAATAACAGTTTTATATAGAGATAATAATAGTAATTGTACTATTTTAATGGTTTGTTATGTATGGTATTTGTTTTAATATTATACGGTTGTTGATATGTATCTAAATTTTACGCTTTGAATTTTTTGAAAAAAGGATTATACTGAGTTTTTAGTTGCATTAGTGGTTATTAATTATAAGATAAATTATTTTCCTACATTAAACTATAGTTCAGTCGTATGTTTGTTTCTGTAGTTGTAATATATTATGTGAAATTTACTAATTAATTCATAGTGCCATTTTTTAATTCTCTTTTATTGCATTAGTATATGATTGTGTGAAAAGAGGGAGTGTTCTTATTATTTTCTATTAGTACTAACTTTTTAAAGTTGATGCAGGCACTGTTATTCTTCTCGAATACAACATCATTGTAAGTTATGCATAATAATGATTTTGGACTTATTTGACACGTTAGCGACAAGTTGTATATCGAGGCTGTAATGTACATTACACAGGAACATTGTAAAATATTTATAATATATTGCAGCCAATATTTTTGAAAGGTGGATTATGTCAGGAATTAAAGGCACTTCCCAAGAATATATTGGACATCATTTATGTCATCTGCAATTTGATTTAAGTACTTTTTCGTTAGTGAGCTCAGAGAATACTTCTTCATTCTGGGTATTAAATGTAGATTCAATGTTTTTTTCAATATTATTAGCTATTTTATTTTTATTAATTTTCGGTCGTTTGGCTACACTGGCAACTTATTCGGTTCCTACAAAACTGCAAGTGTTTATTGAGTTAATAATATTATTTATTGATAGTAATGTAAAAGATATGTTCCATGGTAAAAATAAACTAATTGCTCCGTTATCTATGACGGTTTTTGTTTGGATTTTTTTAATGAATGCCATGGATTTATTTCCCATAGACTTATTTCCTGCTATAGCTAAATATATGTTAGGGTTGCCTGCTTTGCGTGTTGTGCCGTCTGCTGATGTGAATATCACTTCTTCGTTAGCTTTAAGTGTATTTGTACTTGTTATGTACTACAATATTTACGTTAATGGTGTTCGTGGTTTTATTAAGGGACTGACGTATCATCCATTTAATCATCCAACGTGTATTCCTATTAATTTTATTATTGAAGTTGTTAGTTTGTTATCTAAACCAATATCACTTAGTCTTAGATTATTTGGCAACATGTACTCTGGTGAGTTGATTTTTGTTTTGATATCTGGTTTATTACCATGGTGGGGGCAATGGGTTTTAAATTTACCATGGGCTATTTTTCATATTTTAATCGTTGCATTACAGGCTTTTATTTTTATGGTTTTAACAGTGATTTATTTATCTACAGCCCATGATTCCTGTTGAAATGAATAATGTAATACAGAGAAAATTGCAGAGGGGTTATTATGGAACATTTAAATTTTGATATGTTGTACATTGCTGCAGCAATAATGATGGGATTAGCAGCAATTGGAGCGGCTATTGGTATTGGCATATTAGGTAGTAAATTTTTAGAGGGGGCTGCACGTCAACCAGATCTCATTCCGATCCTTCGCACTCAGTTTTTTATTGTCATGGGATTAGTTGATGCAATACCAATGATTACTGTGGGTCTTGGTTTGTATGTGATGTTTTCGGCGGTTTAACAATGAAAATTAATTGAATGTATTTATTATATTGATTATTAAATATCAGGATTTGTGCTGTGAATCTTAATGCAACAATATTAGGTCAAACTATTTCATTTATCTTGTTTGTTTGGTTTTGTATGAAGTATGTGTGGTATCCATTTATATCTATTATTGAGAAACGTCAAAAAGAAATTTCTGATAATTTAGTTTCTGCTACTCATGCTAAAACAGAATCTGAGCGTGCCAATGCTGAAGCTTTGCTTTGTTTGAGACAAGCTCGGGTCAAAGCTCAAGAAATTATAAAACAAGCAAATATATGTAGAATGCAAATAATTAATGAAGCTAAACATGAAGCTGAAAAAGAGCAAAGTAGAATTTTATCTCAAGCGCGAGAACAGATTATTTATGAAAGAAAACGTGTTACTGACGAATTACGAAAGCAAATTAGTAAACTTGTAATTGAAGGTACAGAGAAAATTATAGAACATTCTATAAATGAAATGATTGATATAGATCTTTTAAATAATATTATTAATACGTTGTCATATGAGGATTAGATGTCTAATATGCTTGTGGTTGCACGTACATACGCTCAAGCTATATTTGATATAGCTGTAGAACAGAAAAATATAAACAAGTGGAAATCCGTTCTTGATTTATTTTCTAAGATTAGTCTAAATAGATTAGTAAAATCTTTATTTTTTAGATGTTTAGAACCAAAAAGATTGTCAGATATATTTATTGCTATTTGTGAAGATTATCAAAAGAAACAAGTTGATATCTTCAGTAAAAATATAATCTATATTATGGCGGAAAATAATCGTTTATTATTATTACCAATTGTGTTTCAAGAGTTTACTTATTTATGTTCTATATATGGACATACTGTAGAGATAGAAATTATCTCTGCTTGGCCTTTGAAGTATAATCAGCTGAAAAAAATTACTGATATGATGGCTAAACGTTTATCTAAAACAGTAAATCCAATACATAAAGTAGATAAAGATATACTGGCTGGTGTAATTATTCGTATTGGAGATACTGTGATTGATGGAAGTATACGTGGACGTATTTTTCGCTTAAATCATGTACTACAATCTTAATATTTTAGCATTATTTAAAAGGTATAAACAAGATTATGCAATTAAATTCAAATGAAATTAGCAAATTAATTAAGCGACGTATTGCCCAATTTGATATAACGTGTGAGATTCGTAATGAAGGTACTATTACTGCTGTAGGCGATGGAGTCATCCATATACATGGATTAACTAATGTCATGCAAGGTGAAATGATTGCTTTGCCATCAGATCAGTTTGCTGTAGCATTGAATTTAGAACGTGATTCTGTCGGTGCTGTAGTTATGGGTTCATATTTAAATTTGTCTGAAGGAATGGTGGCAAAATGCACAGGAAATATATTAAGAGTTCCTGTTGGAACAGCGTTGTTGGGAAGAGTAGTAAATGCATTAGGGGTCCCTGTAGATAATAAAGGAGTCATACAATGTTCTTGTTATTTGCCGGTAGAAGCCGTTGCGCCTAGTGTAATCGATCGTAAATCGATAGACGAACCTATTCAAACAGGGTATAAGTCTGTCGACTCTATGATACCTATTGGACGTGGTCAACGTGAATTAATTATAGGAGATCGTCAAACTGGAAAATCTGCATTAGCAATTGATGCTATTATTAATCAACGTTATAGCGGGGTTAAATGTATTTATGTTGCTATTGGTCAGAAGGCAACAACTGTAGCTAATGTTGTAAAAAAACTAGAAGAACATCGTGCGTTGTCCAATACTATTGTGGTTATTGCATCTGCTTCTGAATCAGCTGTATTACAATATTTAGCTCCTTATTCTGGATGTGCTATGGGAGAATATTTTAGAGATCTCGGGGAAGATGCATTAATTGTATACGATGATCTTTCTAAACAAGCGATCGCTTATCGTCAAATTTCTTTATTACTACGACGTCCTCCTGGGCGTGAAGCATATCCAGGGGATATATTTTATTTACATTCTCGTTTGTTAGAACGAGCTTCTAGAGTTAGCTCTGACTATGTAGAGCGGCGTACTCACGGCAAGATAATAGGAAGAACTGGTTCGTTAACTGCAATACCTATTGTTGAAACTCAAGCCGGAGATGTTTCTTCGTTTATTCCAACTAATGTTATTTCTATTACTGACGGTCAGATTTTTTTAGAATCTCATTTATTTAATTCAGGAATTCGTCCCGCGGTAAATCCAGGTATTTCGGTATCGCGAGTTGGAGGATCTGCTCAAACTAACATCATGAAGGTGTTATCTGGAGGAATTCGCACAGCTTTAGCTCAATATCGTGAATTAGCTGCTTTTTCTCAATTTGCTTCGGAACTAGATGAGGTTACTCAAAAGCAATTGCAGCATGGTCAAAAGGTAACTGAATTATTAAAACAGAAACAATATGCACCTATGTCTGTTTCGTGCCAATCTATTATTTTGTTTGCAGCAGTGCATGGTTATTTAGAAGATGTTGAGGTTTCAAAAATAAGTGATTTTGAGTCTGCATTAATATTGTATATGACTTATACGGAAAAGGAGCTGATTAAAATAATTGATTATGATGGTGTATATAATATGAATATTGAAAATAAATTTAAAAGTATTCTTGAGACTTTTAAATCAAATCAATCTTGGTAAACTCAAATGTGTTATCGTTGCGGAATAGAAATATGTCTGGTTTAAAAGAAATACGCGGGAAAATAGATAGCATTCGCAATATACAAAAAATTGCCAAGGCTATGGAAATGATTTCTGCTGCTAAGATTTATCAAACTCAGAGGCGTATGTTAATAAGTAAACCGTACGCGGAAACTATTCGTAAAGTAATTGATCATATTTCTTCAGGGACGTTAGAATATAAACATTCTTATTTTTTAGAACGAAAAATTCAATCTGTTGGTTACTGGGTAGTCTCTACGGATAGAGGATTAACAGGAGGGTTGAATATTAACTTACTTAAAACATTATTGTGTGATTTTAACAAATGGAGTCAGGAGGGAATAACGATTAGATTAGCTATTATTGGGTCAAAGGGCGCTTCTTTTTTACGTTCCATAAAACAAACAAAGATAGTCAGTTGTGTTTGTGGGATTGGAGATGCTCCTAAAATGTCAGCGCTAATTGGGTCTGTGAGAGTAATGTTGCAGTTGTATGATAATAATCAGATAGATAGGCTATATTTAGCGTATAATAAATTTGTTAATACCTTAACTCAGAGTCCTCAGATTTTACAGATTCTACCAATCATTTCCTCAAAAAACTCTATATTAAAAACTAAATATTGGGATTATTTATATGAACCTGATTCTAAAGTTTTGTTAAACAGTTTATTACAAAGATATATTGAATCACAAGTTTACCAGGGAGTAGTAGAAAATTTAGCTAGTGAACAATCTGCTCGAATGATGGCGATGAAGACAGCTTCGGATAATGGAGAAGTTATTATTAATGATTTAAAGTTGTTTTATAATAAAGCTAGACAAACTAAAATTACGGAAGAACTTACTGAAATTGTTTCAGGAGCTTCTGTAATATAAACTTAAAAGATAGTTAGAGGTATAATTAATATGAGTTCTGGAAAAATTGTCCAGGTTATTGGAGCGGTGGTTGATGTTGCGTTCAATCAAGATGTAGTACCGACTGTATACCATGCGCTTGAAGTGCATATTGATAATTTTAATAAAAAGTTAATATTAGAAGTAGCGCAACAATTAGGTGGAGGTGTAGTACGTTGCATTGCAATGGGTAATACAGATGGATTACGTCGTGGGTTAGTAGCAATTAATTTAAAACACTCTATTGAAGTTCCGGTAGGAAAAGAAACTTTAGGTCGTGTAATGAATGTATTAGGTGAACCAATTGATATGAAAGGACCAATTAAAGAAAAAGAAAAGTGGTCTATTCATAGGTCTGCGCCACTTTATTCCGAATTATCTACTAACCAAGATCTTTTAGTTACTGGTATTAAAGTAATTGATTTAATGTGCCCGTTTTCTAAAGGAGGAAAAATAGGTCTTTTCGGAGGAGCAGGAGTTGGAAAGACCGTAAATATGATGGAACTTATTCGTAATATTGCTGTAGAACATTCTGGTTACTCGGTATTTGTTGGTGTAGGGGAGCGCACTCGTGAAGGTAATGATTTTTATAATGAAATGGTAAACTCTGATGTTATTAATAAAGTTGCTTTAGTATATGGTCAAATGAATGAACCGCCTGGCAATAGATTACGTGTGGCTTTAACTGGTCTTACTATGGCGGAAAAATTTAGAGATGAAGGACATGATGTATTGTTATTTATAGATAATATATATCGTTATACTCTTGCTGGGACTGAAGTTTCTGCATTATTAGGGCGTATTCCATCGGCGGTAGGATATCAATCTACATTGTCAGAAGAAATGGGTATTTTACAAGAACGTATTACTTCTACAAATTTAGGATCAATTACTTCTGTACAAGCGGTGTATGTTCCTGCAGACGACCTTACAGATCCATCTCCTGCTACTACTTTTTCACATTTAGATGCAACTATAGTTTTAAGCCGTCAAATTGCTGCTCTTGGGATCTATCCTTCGGTAGATCCATTAGATTCTAATAGTCAACAATTAAATCCACTGATTGTAGGGCAAGAACATTACAATGTGGCTCGTGATGTGAAGTCTATCCTTCAACGTTATCAAGAGCTTAAAGATATCATTGCGATTTTAGGTATGGATGAATTATCAGAAGAAGATAAATTAATAGTATTACGTTCGAGAAAAATTCAACGGTTTTTATCGCAACCCTTTTTTGTTGCTGAAGTATTTACTGGATTTTCTGGTGCGTATGTTTCTTTAAGAGATACTATTCAAGGATTTAAAGAAATCATAGAAGGAAAATATGATCATATTCCAGAGCAAGCATTTTATATGGTAGGCACTATCGAAGAAGTTATAAAAAAAAATAAAATGCTTTAAATTTTTTTATTTTATTGATAAAAGGTCTAGATATCAGAATGTCTGAATGTACTTATTACTTAACTGTTGTTTCTGTTGAAAGAGAAATATTCTCTGGCGTAGTTTGTAAAATTCAAGTAACAGGTATTGAAGGTGAAATGGGTATTTTTCCAGGTCATACTCCGTTACTTACGTCGATTAAGCCAGGAGTATTGCGCATAGTAAAATCATATGATAATGAAGAATACGTATATATATCTGGGGGTATACTTGAGGTTCAGAGAAATATAGTGACGATATTGGCGGATACAGCCATCCGAGCGGAAGAATTAGATGAAAAAAAAGCCAGAGAAGCTAAATATGCAGCTGAAAAACATATTAAAAATTATCGCCATACTTCTGATATAGATTATATTAAAATAACTTCAGATATATCTAAAGCTATTGCAAAACTTAGATTAATGGAATTAACTAAAAAGAATAAGCATATGTAACTAGTAATGATATCTTTATTTATTGTATAAATAAGTTTTTTGTTTATGTATATGTAGTTATATGTTTAATGTAATAAGAATAGTTTATCACTAAAAATAAGAATCACAGAAAGTATATCAAGATTATGTCGTATATTAATTTCAGCGCGATTATCCTTGCTGCCGGTAGAGGTAATAGAATGTTGTCTGATACACCAAAAGTGTTGTACCAAATTGGTGGTAAGTTTATGTTACAACATTTGATTGATTCTGTAATACAAGTAGGTGTTAGCTCCATATATGTGGTACATGGATATAAAGGAGAAATAATAATAAAAAAAATTAATACGGATCAATACAAAATTCCTGTACATTGGATATTGCAACATGATCTTATTGGGACTGGAGATGCTGTTCGGAGAGTGTTACCTATCATCAGTGATAACGAAGAAGTTCTTATTTTATATGGCGATGTTCCTTTTGTTTCTCATAAAACATTACAACGATTGCATGTCATTAAATCCCAATGTGATATAAGTATGTTAACTGCTACACTACCTAATCCAAAAGGATATGGGCGTATTGTTCGAAACCAAGAAGGGAGCGTTGTTAGCATCATAGAACATGATGATATCATTAATGATGATCAAAAAAAAATTAAAGAAGTCAGTACTGGTATTTTTATTGCTATTTCTGATCATTTAAAGCGTTGGTTAAGCACATTAACAACTCATAAGTCAAAAAATGAATTTTATTTAACAGATATAATTCAGATAGCTCATCAATCAGGTTACATTATACATACCATGTGTCCTGATGATACATTTGAAATAATGGGAGTAAATAGTAAATCAGATTTCGTTTATTTAGACAAACAATATCAACAAAGAAAAGTACGATGTTTATTATCATCAGGATTGATGATTATTGATCCAAATAGGTTTGATTTAAGAGGAACATTAGTACATGGGAAGGATGTGTACATTGATATCAATGTGATCATTGAGGGGCATGTTTCTTTGGGGAATAGAGTTAAAATAGGAGCAAGTTGTATATTGAAAGATACGATAGTTGAAGATGATGTAGAGATATACCCATTTTCAATAATTGAAAATACAACAGTAAGTTTCCAAAGCAAAGTTGGGCCATTTGCACGGTTGAGACCAGGAACTGAATTAAAAGAAAAAAGTCATGTGGGAAATTTTGTAGAAATAAAAAATACTCGATTGGGTGAGAAATCCAAGGTTAAACACCTTAGTTATTTAGGTGATGCAGAAATTGGTAATCAAGTAAATATCGGAGCCGGCACTATTATTTGCAATTATGATGGCATCAAGAAACATAAAACTATTATTGGTGATGATGTTTTTATTGGAGCTGATAGTCATCTGATAGCTCCAATTACTATTGGAAAAAATGCAACTATTGGAGCCGGAACTACAGTAACTCGAGATGTGCCAGCTAATGAAACTATTATTAGTAGAATACGACAATTTTCTATTTTAAATTGGAAGCGATTAAAAAATAAAAAATAATTTGTATTTTTTATTTAAGAATTATTCGCCAAGCAAACATTATATAAACATAGTTTATTTTATTAAGAAATTATTTCTATATCTTTTTCGAAGTGTATATGTTGGTTTGCATGTATAGTCTATCTAGTATTTATTAATCTATAACTTATATGTAATCATACATAGCAAAGAAACGATTTAATCCTTGCAATTTATTTTATATTTATAAAATATTATGAAAATTACTTGTGAGTTTATGAGTCATCATTTTCCAATACAAAATGTAGAGAATATTCTTGTTAATAAATCATCAGGAGTACATTTTCCAAAAATTTTGCTTAATTCCTTATGTGCTAATCCAAGATCTTCAGCAAAAAGTTCATTGATCGACATAGCAGATAATAGTTGGGTTTGAGCAGACAAAAGGTATTTAGAAGATTTTTCAAGTGCATCTAAGTGACGTCTACGCGCAATGAAATTTCCTTGATTTTCAGAAAGATTGTAAGCGTAATCTTCCTGTATTTGAAATTTGATATTATTACTTAAATATTCTTTTAATAAGTCTGTTCCATCATCAAATAAAGCCGATAACGTGATAATTGTATAATTATTTATTATACTGATTCCGATTTTATTTTTGGTTAAATCAGATTTATTATGTATAATTGTGATAGAAGGTTTTTTATTTTTGCAAAACAGTACTTTTTCTACGTGTTCTAATGTGATGTCATGTTCCTTATCTGTTTTGTCGTTAGGATCAATTACCCATAATATATGATCTGAGTTACTTAATTCTTCCCATGTACGTTTCATCCCAATTTGTTCTATTTCATTATCGCTTTTTTTTTGTAGCCCAGCAGTGTCAGTAATATGGAATGCTATTCCATTCAATTGAACACATTCATGCAATGTATCTCGTGTGGTTCCAGATATCGTACTTATAATTGCTCTATCAATACCAACTAATGCATTAAATAAACTAGATTTTCCAGCATTTGGTTTTCCAGCAATTACTATTTTTATTCCTTCACGGAGTAAAACGCCGTGATAGGTTGATTTATACATTTTTTGTACATCGTTTATAATGTTTCTCAATTTTTTTTTTATATCTTCATATGGTATGATACTAATTTCGTCTTCTGAAAAGTCAATAGATGATTCTGCGTACATGCGTAGATTAGTAAGTTGTTCTGATATTATATGTATTTTACGAGAGAAAATTCCTTGTAAAGAATTTGATGCTGATTTTGCAGCTTGATATGAAGTAGCATCGATAATATCAGCTATTGCTTCTGCTTGGACAAGATCTATTTTGTTATTTAAGAATGCTCGTTTAGTAAATTCTCCTGGATGTGCTATTCGAATATCAGAGGATGTTTTTAAAATACGTTCTAATAATATATCTAGGATTATTTGGCCTCCATGTCCATGGATTTCTAGTATGTTTTCCCCGGTAAAAGAATTTGGTTCAGGAAAAAACAAGGCTATTACTTGTTCTAATATGGATCCATCCGTGTCTAAAAAAGGCAAATACTCTGCTTTTCTGGGATTTGGTATTTTTCCTAACAATTTATGAGCAATTTCAGGAACTGATTTTCCAGATATTCGTATGATTCCAATACCTCCACGGCCTGGAGGTGTGGAAATAGCAACTACTGTATCTATTGTATAGCTCATAATTTTTATTTTACTTTAAAACATATTACAATGTGAAGATATACTTGAGTTATAAATTTTTTTTGAATATTTTTATTAGTTATTTTTATTGTGTAATCCTTGTTTTTCTAGTTCTCGATAAATCATGTATTGTTGAATAATGGTGATTATATTGCTTACTATATAATATAATACTAAACCAGATGGGAACCATAAAAAAAATATAGTAAAAATGATTAACATGATAGTCATCATTTTTTTCTGTATCGCATCAGTAATTGTAGTAGGCGACATTTTTTGTATAAAAAACATAGTAATTCCCATTAATATCGGTAGTATGTAATAAGGATCCTGAGCAGATAAATCATGAATCCAGAAAGCAAATTCAGCATGCCTTAATTCTACAGAACCTGATAACATATAATATAAAGCTAAGAATATTGGCATTTGGATTAATAAAGGTAGGCATCCCCCCAATGGATTCACTTTTTCTAACTTATATAATTCTATAGTTTTTTGATGGTATTGATATTTATCGTGTTTATATTCTTCTTGTATTATAGATAATTTAGGTTGTAGCATGCGTATTTTTGCCATAGAAGTATATTGTGCTTTAGTTAAAGGATACATGGTTAGACGTATAATTAATGTTATAATAATAATAGATATACCCCAATTTTCTATGTAACTGTAAATAAAACTCAATAATTGAAACAATGGTTGAGAAATAAACCACAACCATCCGTAGTCAACTAATAGATCTAAATTTGGAGCTATTGCTTTCATCTTTTCTTGAATTTTTGGGCCTATCCATAATATAGATTGAAATTTACCTGTTTCTCCTATCGGGAGATATATTGAATCAGATTGAAAACCTATAGAAGCACTATTATTATCATGGTAGGTAGTATAAAATGTATTATTTCCTTGAGTAAGGGGTATCCAAGCTGTCGCAAAATATTTTTGTGACATTGCTATCCAACCTTTAGAGGTATTAATGTTTAAATTCATATTTTTTATATCTTTAAAGCTGTATTTTTGATATTTTTTTTTATCAGTAGAATATGCTGGTCCTCGATAAGAGTATAAAGGAAAATTATCTCCGTTATCGCTGTTATTATGTAATTTGGGATAATGTTCGGATTGTACTATATTACCAAACAACTTAATTTTTAATGGATAAGTGCTCATATTATTTACGGTATAGAATACATATATGGAGTAGTCATTTCTGTTAAAAATATAATTCTTAGTATATGTAATCCCATCGGAAGCGTAATGTGTTAAAGTTAATTGTAATTTATCTTCATTTTTTGGTATGGTGTACATACTTTTATCAGTTGCGGTAGTGTATATAAATTTTTTATTATTATATGATTGACCCGGTATATTTTCGTTTATTAGTCCGATGTTTGTTTGATATGTAAATGCTTGTGATGTACTTAATAGATGAAAAGGTTCTGTAGAATGTAAATTCTCTAAATAATTCACGAGATATGCTTCTTCGATATCTCCTCCATAAGTATTTATTTTGAGTAACAACACATCTGTTTTTACTGTAATCACATGACTTTTATGATGTATATATTTTATTTCATCATTATCTTCAGAACGAATTAGTGGATATGTATTTTCATGTATATTTATTTTTGGGATATTAGTGCTTTGATGATACTCTGTTTGCCATATTTGCCATAGTATAAACGACATAATTAAAAAAGCTATCACAAAGAAATTACGTTGCGAATCCATGTTGATTATGTCCTGAATATGTGAATGTGAATAATATTTAAAATTTTCATTGTTATTTACAGTTAAAGGATGGCATTGCAATATACGAATACATGTCATCCAGATACCTCGTAATACTCCGAATTTACGTATTGATTCCACCCCGTATTGAGAACATGTTTTTTGAAAACGACAATGATGACCCAATATAGGACTAATACTGATTTGGTATCCATATATCAGCCATATTATGCTTTTTTCTATTAACACAAATGGTGATACCATAATTTTTCGAGCTCTTGTATCAACGTTTTATTTTTGTAATGAATAATCTCTTTTGAGTGAATAGTTAGAACAAAGTCTTTGGCTAATAAGTTATGTTGATATGTACGAAAAGTTTCACGAATATGCCTCTTTATTCTATTGCGTTCATGAGCGTACTTAACATATTTTTTTGAGATAGCTAGCCCAATGCGAGGATATCCTAATCGATTGGATCGACTGAACAAAGTAATTCCAGTTGTTTTAATGCGTTCTGGCTTTTGAAATACAAAAACAAATTCGTTTAAATTTAACAAGCGTGCCCGTTTAGGTAAAAATTTTCTATTCATTTGGTTGTACTAATAAAATTTTAGTGAATGTTTAAAACAGATACAACCAATCGAACGCGCCTTTTAGACCTACGCCTTGATAATATTTTACGGCCTTGTCTTCTTGACATTCTTACTCTAAACCCGTGCGTTCTATTACGTTTTAATATGGAAGGCTGAAAGGTGCGTTTCATATTTACATTCTTGTATATTTATTTGATAATGATAATAAAATTTTTAATTGTTGTTATCTAATTATTATATGCTGACAATTAACACCCATATTATAGGATATAGTATATAAAGTCAAAATATTTAAAGTTTGTTTTATCATGTTCGATAATAATTATTTTGTTAAGAATAGTACTAATGGAGGTAATTAGTTGCATGAATGTGTTATTCAGTTTTTAATGCGTCAATGTGTTTATGTTTCAATTTTATATATTATACTGTTGCGATATGTGTTTGAGATTTGTACAGTGATATGACATCGTCATGTGATTATTTGAAATGTTGTGTTTTACTAAGTTTAGTTATGAATTTTGTAATAGATAGGAAATTATTATATCAACCTTTGCAAAAAGTCGTGGGAATTCTTAGCGGACGCCCAAGAATGCCTATATTAACTCATGTGTTATTAGAAGTTAATGATAATTGCTTATGTATTACTGCTACAGACTTAGAAATAGAGATAACAGTTCGCGTTATATTACAAAATAAATATTCCATTGAATCTGTGACAGTACCAGGGCGTAAGTTTTTTGAAATTTGTCGTAGTTTGTCTGAATCATCAAAAATTTCTATAGTATCAAAAGACAAAAAACTGATTATTTGTTCTGGATATAGTAAATTTTATTTATCTACGTTTTCTTCGTTAGATTTTCCTAAATTAGAAAAATGGGATAATAATCTAAAATTAGTTATATCCCAGGCTACTTTTAAAAAAATGATTGAATTAACCCAATTTGCTATGGGCCATCAAGATGTACGTTATTGCTTAAATGGTATATTGTTTGAAACTAAAGAACATGTTTTGCGTATTGTTGCAACAGATGGGCATCGGTTAGCAAGTTGTGAAATAACTATGGATTTATTGTTACCCAATCAATCATCGATTATACCTCGTAAAGGAGTTATCGAAATATTACGTTTGTTAAACGTTAAAGAAAAATTAGTTAATATTCAAACAAATAATAATAATCTCCGTATGGAGACAGAGAATTATACTTTTACTTCTAAATTGATTGATGCTGTGTTTCCAAATTGTCATGATGTTTTTGTAAAGTGTTCAAAAAATGTTTTGGAAGTAGAATGCGATATTTTGAGGCAGTCTTTAAAACGCGCAGCTATTCTTGCAAATGAAAAACTTCGTATCGTTCGATTTACATTAATTACTAATCAATTAAAAATAACCGCGCATAATTTTGAACATGAAGCATCGGAAGAAATTTTAGATGTTTTATATTCAGGACAGAGTATGAAAATATCTTTTAATGTAGATTACTTGATCGATGTTCTACAGGTAATGGATACTCAGTTTTTACGGTTTTATTTAACAAATGAAATATCCAGTGTGCAAATTGAGGGCACCGAGAAATGTTATGGAGCAACATATATCGTCATGCCAATTCGGGTATAATAATGATTTACAGATTGTAACCTAACATGTATTTTAAAATGCTATTAACTGTGATTAGATTGATAGCACACAGTAACAATAATACTAGAATATATAAATTATCTGCGTGATTAGATATTTAAAAATTAAAAAATGTAAATCAATGTACTTTTCTTATGA
Source organism: Blochmannia endosymbiont of Camponotus modoc (assembly GCF_023585785.1). Lineage (NCBI taxonomy): Bacteria > Pseudomonadati > Pseudomonadota > Gammaproteobacteria > Enterobacterales > Enterobacteriaceae > Candidatus Blochmanniella > Blochmannia endosymbiont of Camponotus modoc. Next base: position 567,785 of record NZ_CP097765.1, on the reverse strand, counting down.
AAAACAAATCTTTGCGTCATGAGAAATAATTATGTATGCATGTATGCGTGTATATTTGGTAAATATAATAGTTCGATTGGAGTTATCTTTGGTTATATGTATTTTTGAAAAAATTAGTTCATATTATATGTGTATTTATACAGGAATAAGATCATGTTGAGTGCTTATGATTCTTCAAGTATTAAGATCTTAAAAGGGTTGGATGCAGTACGAAAACGTCCTGGGATGTATATTGGAGATACTGACGATGGAACAGGATTGCACCACATGGTATTTGAGGTAGTGGATAATGCTATTGATGAAGCTATTTCTGGGTATTGTAAAAAAATAGTAGTAATAATTCATCAGGATAATTCAGTATCGGTTCAGGATGATGGACGCGGTATTCCCACGGATATACATGAAGAAGAAGGAGTATCTGCTGCTGAAGTTATTATGACTATATTGCATGCTGGAGGTAAATTTGACAATAGTAATTACAAAGTGTCAGGAGGATTACATGGTGTTGGAGTGTCAGTAGTAAACGCATTGTCGGAGAGATTAGAGTTAGTAATAAAAAGAAATTTTAAAACCTACAAACAGGTTTATTGTGAAGGAAAACCGTTGTCACCTTTAGAAATTATAGGCGACAGCGAGCATAGTGGCACCATAGTACGGTTTTGGCCAAGTCTTAAAACGTTTACGGGTAAGACTGAATTTCAATATGATATTTTAGCTAGACGTTTTCGAGAGTTATCATTTTTAAATTCTGGAATCGTAATTATTTTGCGTGATTGTCGCAACAATAAAGAAGAAAATTTTCATTGTGCAGGTGGAGTGAAAGCTTTTGTAAAGTATTTGAGTATCAATAAAACACCAATTCATCCTAATATATTTTATTGCTTAGGTAATAAGGGGGAAATTAATATAGAGGTCGCTTTACAATGGAACGATAACTTTCAAGAAAAGATATATTCTTTTACTAACAATATCCCTCAACGGGATGGAGGGACTCATTTAGCGGGATTAAGAGCTGCTATTACAAGAGCAATGCATTTTTATATGGATAAAGAAGGATATAATAGAAAAGTTAAGGTTGTAACCATAGGAGATGATGCTAGAGAAGGACTTGTTGCTATATTATCTATTAAAATACCGGATCCGAAATTTTCTTCTCAAACTAAAGATAAATTGGTGTCATCAGAGGTGAAAACTGCCGTTGAGTCATTAATTTATGAAAAGCTAATAGAATTTTTTTTAGAAAACCCAATAGATTCTAAGAATATAATAAATAAAGTTATAGGGGCTGCCCGTGCTCGAGAAGCAGCGAGAAAAATTAGAGATTTAACACGTCGTAAGGGTTTGTCAGAGTTTTCGACACTTCCAGGTAAGTTAGCTGATTGTCAAGAAAAAAATCCAGTTTATTCTGAATTATATTTGGTAGAAGGAGATTCTGCTGGTGGTTCTGCAAAACAAGGTAGAAATCGTAAAAATCAAGCAATATTACCACTTAAAGGGAAAATCTTGAATGTAGAAAAAGCACGTTTCGATAAAATGTTGGCTTCTCAAGAAGTAATGACATTAATTACTGCTCTTGGATGTGGAATTGGTCCAAATGAATATAATCCAGATAAATTGAGATACCACAATATTATAGTTATGACGGATGCAGATGTTGACGGCGCGCATATTCGGACTTTGTTATTGACTTTTTTTTATCGCCAGATGCCAGAAATTATTGAAAGAGGACATATATTTATCGCACAGCCTCCTTTATATAAAGTTCAGAAAGGACGCCAAGAGCGATATCTTAAAGATGAAGAGGCAATGAGTAAATATCAAATATCAATAGCAGTAGGAAGTTCTCGTTTTTACATTAATCCTGATACACCTCCTTTGAAAGGAAAAATATTGGAACAATTAGTTTTTGAATATTATTTAATACAAAAAATTATTGTTCGTATGGAACATCAATTTCCAAAGATATTATTGAATAGATTAATTTATCATTCAGTTTTATCTGAGGAACAGTGTTATTGTTATGAAAGTGTTAAAATATGGATGAGATCTTTAGTTGATTCTTTGAGTAGTTTTGAAGAATATGGAAGTAGTTATGATTTTATTATTTTAAAAAATCATGAGAATGAATATTTTGAACCGATATTACGTATACGAACATACGGTATCAACGTAGATTATGTATTAAGTATTGATTTTATTAAAAGTCATGAATATAAAAAACTCGTATCTTTTGGAATGCAAATGAACGAATTGTTTCTTTCAGGCGCATATATAGAATATGGAATATATCGTAAACAGGTACATTCTTTTGATCAAGCAATGGAATGGCTTATGCAAGAATCTAGAAAAGGATTAGTAATACAACGTTATAAAGGACTAGGTGAAATGAATCCAGATCAATTATGGGAAACAACTATGAACCCCAAAAACAGATGTATGTTACGTGTCACAATAAAAGATGCGATAGAAGCTGATCATTTATTTACCACGCTCATGGGTGATTTAGTTGAACCAAGACGTGCATTTATTGAAAAGAATGCGTTAAGAGCAACAAATGTAGATTACTAAATTATAAAGATAATTTTTTTTATATGAATTTTATATAGAAAAATGGTTTTGTGAGTCAATCGATTGTTATTATGTAATTATGTATTGATATTATAGGCACAAATAGTACTATAATACAGGTGGGTGATATTAGAGTAAAAGATACAGTAATTAAACTTTATTTACTTTTGTATATAAAAATTAGTAAACACTTGATTAGGAGTATTATGTATGCATAATTTCGATTTTTCCCCGTTGTATGGATCTGTCATTGGATTTGATAGATTAGTGAATTTTTTGGAGATTGGACAAAATAATGGAAATTATCCACCTTATAATGTTGAGTTAGTTAGTGAACATAAATATTGTATTTCTATTGTAGTAGCCGGTTTTACAAATAGTGAGTTGGATATTACAATGCATGATAATATGTTAGTAGTAAAAGGAATACATATTGATTCTCATCAAAATTCTAAAAATTATTTGTATCAAGGTATTACTGAGCATAATTTTGAAAGAAAATTTCAATTATCTGAACACATTCAAATAACAGGTGCAAATTTGGAATATGGAATTCTTTATATACATTTAGAGAGAATTTTGCCAGATACATTAAAACCAAGGCGTATAGAAATTAAATAGGATGAACTTATTGTTGTTATATTTATTTGTTGTTAATGTGTGTGATAGTTAAGCCGGGCTTTATTAATTGTATATACGGAGCTCGGTTTGTTTTTGTAGTTTTTCGATGTTCAATTAGTCATTAGTTACTTATATGTATAAGTTTTATACCAAAATATTAGATTAATTTTTTTGAACGTAGTTCATTTTTTAGATAAGCATAAAAAATTGGGGCTGCTATCAAGCCTTCTAATCCAAATATTGATTCTAGTAAAAGCATTGAAAGTATTAATTCCCAAGGGTTAGCATTGATTTTATTTCCAATAATTTCGGCATTAAGAAAATATTCTAACTTATGAATTAATATTAAATAAATGAGCATCATTACTCCGACACTTAATGAGATGGATAAAGCCGCAATAGTAATCATGATATTGGAAATAAGATTACCAATAATTGGTAACATACCCAAAATAAAAGTAATGACAATTAAGGTCTTTCCTAATGGTAAAGACTGCCCAATTAATGGTAATAAAACAAAAATTATAATAGATGTTAATAATGTATTCACTGAAGAAATTTTAATTTGAGCAAAAACAATGTTACGAAACGCCCTAGAAAGATTATATACACGTTCTGATAATTGAGTAATAAAAAATGTATCATGAGTGTGTTGTTGTTTTGTAGATTTAGAGCAAGATACTAAAACACCAACTACTACCCCTACTAGTAAAGTAATCAATCCGTGTAGGAAAGTATGTCCCATATTTCGAATAAGAATTAAGTTTGACTCAATCCAAGTAAATATTTGATCTTTTAGTTCTTCAGTAGTATTTGGTAAAAAAGAGGGTAAAAAATCAGGAAGTCTTTTTTTAAAATCAGAAAAAATTCTATTAATTTCAATAGAAATAGTAACTTTATTAATATCTTCTGTGAAGAAATTAGTACAATTAATAATTCCTATAGTTATAACAATAGATATACTTGTAATAATGAATGCTACTGCAACCCCTCGAGCACGATTTATTCCAATAAATCGTTCAAAGTAAGACGCAAAAGATACTATAATTTCGTAAGTTAAAAATCCAGAAAAAAAACAAGGAAATAAACCTAATGGTATCACGATCATTATAAAAATAAACATTATTAGATAAGAAATTATTATGGTTGGTGTTTCTTGGGAAATCATTTTTATATCCTAGTGTATGTAGATTTCTGCAATATGCAATTTCTTATCAATATTAAGGACAAAACCATGGTGTTCATTACATATGTATATGGATTATTTATTTTGTTTATATAGCGTATTTATAAATCCGATGTAGAATCAATGTGTTTTAAATAATTTGTTTTAAACATATTTTATAATTATATATATGTGTAAAAAAAATAATACCTAATACTGATAGATATAAAAATATAAGTATTGGTATTTTATGATCCTCTATACATGTATAATACATACTGATTTTTTAGTTTAAAATATTTTTAGTTACATGATAGCAATTATTTTCTGTAAATATAGATTCAGTTTTCATTACATTATAAATGTTGTTAATAATAATTCATGAATAATTATTATTATAGATAGATGTGGAACCACAATGATTTTTTAAAATAGATAAAATAAAATGTACGATAACAATGATACAAAAACTTTTCAAGGGCTAATACGGGCATTAGAAAGTTATTGGGAAGGCTGCGGTTGTATTATAGCTCAACCATTAGATATAGAAGTTGGAGCAGCTACTTCACATCCTATGACTTTTTTTAATGCTATTGGCCCAGAACCTGTTGCTGCCTCTTATGTTCAAGTATCTCGCCGACCGATGGATAGTCGATATGGTCACAATCCAAATAGATTACAACAATATTATCAGTTTCAAGTAATTATAAAACCTTCTCCAAAAAATATGCTGCAATTATATTTAAATTCTTTAAAAAGAATTGGATTAAATCACATAAAAAATGATATTTTTTTTGTTGAAGATAATTGGGAAAACCCTACTCTTGGAGCATGGGGATTAGGTTGGGAAGTTTGGTTGAATGGCATGGAGATAACACAACTTACTTATTTTCAGCAAATAGGTGGATTAGAATGCAGACCTGTTACTGGAGAAATAACCTATGGTTTAGAACGTTTATCTTTATTCTTACAAGAAGTAAATCATGTTTATGATTTGGTTTGGAGTTATAGTTCATTAGGGCCTGTTACGTATGGAGATTTATTCCGTCAAAATGAATTGGAACAATCAATTTATAATTGCGAGCATACGGATATTGAATTTTTATTTAAAATTTTTAGTCAATATGAAAATGAGATAAAATATTTAATTACTATGACACAACCATTACTTATGCCAGCATATGAACGAGTTTTAAAAGCAATACATATTTTTAATTTATTAAATGCTAGGAAAGTAATTTCCATTACAGAAAGAAAAAATTATATTTTACGTATTCGCAAATTATCAAAAATGATAGCAGAAGCTTACTATGCATCTCGTAGAAAATTAGGATTTCCTATGTGTATGAGGAAATTATAATATAATGCAAGGATAATTTTATAATGAAAGTATGTACTTTTTTAGTAGAGATTGGTACTGAATCGTTACCATCTAAAATTTTAAAAAAATTAGGAAAAGACTTTTTTTATCAAATTATTAATGGGTTTAAAAAAAATAATTTTGTTTACGATAAGGTTAATTGGTTTGCATCTTCATTTCGTTTAGCAGTCAAGGCTAATTTAATAATAAAAAGTGATTTTAATACTAATATTGAATGTGTTGATCAATCAGATACTGGTGATACATATGATAAATATATTAATAATGCAGATACTCAAATCAATCATATAGTTAATAATATAAAGATTAGAAGTGGTGTATGCGTTAATAATTTTCAAAGAATATTGGAATGCGATAAAAATGTAGCAATACATAAAAATTTAAAATATTTATTGTGTAAGATTATTAGTTCCGCTTTAGAGAAATTAAATAATTATGAAATGATGCGTTGGAGCGATATAGATATTCCATTTGTTCGCCCTGTTCGTACTGTGACTATATTGTTAGATACATATCTTATTCCGGGTTATTTTTTTGGTATAAAAACAGATCGTGTATTGCATGGTAATAGATGTATGGAAGACGATAAAATTACTCTTGAACATGCAGATCATTATCCAGATGTTTTGATTAAAAATGGTTGGGTAATAGCAGATTACGATACACGTAAAAATACCATATGTGTAGAGATAGAAAAAGAAGCTAGAAAACTTGGGGGATTTGTAGATGTTCAGGATGAAAAAAGTTTACTAGAAGAAGTTACTTCGCTAGTAGAATGGCCTGTAATTCTTTCTGGTCAATTTAATAATAAATTTTTGGTATTACCACGTGAAGTAATACTTCATATTATGAGATATGATCAAAAGTATTTTCCGGTATATAATGTTATAGATGGAGTTTTATTACCGTATTTTATTTTCGTATCGAATACGATTTCAGATAACTATAAGAAAATTATTGATGGACATGAAAATGTGATAATGCCACGTTTAATGGATGCAGAGTTTTTTTTAATGCAAGATAATAAATGTCGTTTAGAAGATTATATACCTAAATTAAATTCTGTGCTATTTCATAGCAGGCTTGGTACTTTGCGTGATAAAAGTTGGCGTATAGAAGAATTATCTGGATGGATTGCTGAGAAAATAGGTATAGATATAGAACAAACGAGACGCGCTGGGTATTTGTGTAAGTGTGATTTAATGAGCAATATGGTATTTGAGTTTCCTTCAACTCAAGGAACTATTGGTATGCATTATGCTCTCCGTGATGGTGAGTCAGAAGAAATAGCATTAGCACAAAAGGAACATTATCAACCACGTTTTTCTAAGGATAAACTTCCTACTACTCATATTTCTTGTGCTGTATCTATCGCAGATAAAATGGATACTATATCAGGTATATTTGGTGTTAAAGAATTACCGAAAGGTAATAGAGATCCGTTTGCTTTAAAAAGATCTGCAATTGGAATTTTGCGTATTCTTATGTATAAAAAATTACCAATAAATTTATTTGATCTAATACAAAAGTCAGTGAAATTATATGGTTCACAATTAATTAATGCGACAGTTATTAATGATATTCATAATTTTATGTATAATCGCTTGTTTTCCTGGTATCTCTCAAGAGGTTATAAACTAGATGTTATTAAAGCAGTTTTAAGTGTTAAATCTGATAGCGTAGTAGATATCGATGCCCGAATACAAGCAGTTACTGATTTTTTTGGATTACAAAAAGAGGAAAATATTAAATTAAATTTAATTTATAAACGCATATCTAATATACTATTAAAAAAGAAAATATCTTATAATGAGGATGTGCAATATTTTTTATTAAAAATGCCAGAAGAAATATGTTTAGCCATGGAGGTGATTTCGATAGAAAAGAGGCTACAGGTACTGTGTATGCACCATCGTTATTATGATGCACTAACTGTTGTTATAACAATAATAAGTGCAGTAAATGCATTTTTTGATAATGTTATAATTATGGATGAAAATGAAAATGTAAGAATTAATCGATTAACTTTGCTAAATAAGGTTAAAAATTTATTTTTAAAGGTAGCAGATATTTCTTTATTACAGATTTAAATGTACATCTGTATATCCATTACTACTTCAGTAGCTAATGGATCGTTCTCTATTAGCTACTGAAGTAGTAATGATCAATGGTCATTCACCTCAACACACTGATTGAAGTCTAGAAAGTGGTCAGATGTTTTTAATATTTATGTAAAACTTATGACCACCTTAGTTAATTAATAACCGTTTTTATACTTGATTAAATTGTGTGCATACTTCATCCCAGTTGACTATATTCCAAAATGATCTAATATAGTCTAAACGCCGATTTTGATATTTTAAATAATAAGCGTGTTCCCACACATCTAATCCAAGAATTGGATATCCATTTGTTCCGGAGATATCTGTTCCCATTAATGGGTTATCTTGATTGGCAGTAGATACTATAGATAAAATATCATTTTGTTTTATGAGCCATACCCAACCAGATCCAAAACGACTGATAGCAGTTTTTTCAAAATGATCTTTAAAAGAAGAGATACTTGAAAAGTTATATTCTATTGCATCTTTTAATGATCCTTGAAGTGTAGTATTCTTTTTAAGATACTTCCAAAAAAGGCTATGATTGATATGTCCTCCGGCATTGTTACGTAATATAGTTTTTTTGTGATTAGGTAAATGATTTAATTTTTTTATTAATTCTATGACAGGTAGATTGGAAAATTCAGGTAAATCAATTAGTGCTGCATTGGCGTTATCAATATATGCTTGATGGTGTTTTGTATGATGAATCTTCATAGTTTTCTCATCGAGAAATGGCTCTAAAGCATCATATGAATAAGTTAAAGAAGGTAATATAAAACTCATAATAAAAATTTCTCCATAATTATGTAAATATTAAAGAATAATAATTCTAAGAACAATTCAAATTATACATTTATTAATAAATAATGTATACAAGTAAATTTTTTATTAATAAATGTATAAAAATAATTGCGTTATTGAAATGGTATTTATGTATATATCAATTTTTAATGAAACTTGATATAATAAATAATATAATTCGAATATACGTTCAGGACTTATTTTATTGATAAGATGAATTGGTAATTTTTAGATTTTATTGTTATTAATTGTATTAATGAAAGCAAAAAATATTCGTATTTAAATCGCAGAGTTATGTATAATTATATTTATAGTACGTACGGTGAGTAGCGTAGTTTGGTAGCGCAATACGTTCGGGACGTATAGGTCGAAGGTTCAAATCCTTCCTCACCGATGTAAAGCAATAATATACTTTCATTTAAATTTTTATGTGAAATGATACTGCGATCAAGATCATGTAATAGATAAATAAGTGTATACTATCAGATGTACGAGGTACCGTTTACATATATAAATTCGATACAACGGAAGATTTCAAAATTGGCTACATAATAGTTACTAATTTTTAGGTTTTATTGTATGGATAATAACCCATTATTACATTATTCTATATTCCCTCCATTTTCTTCTATTAAGATAAATCATGTAAAAGAAGCTGTACAAAAGGTTTTGACTAATTGTTATAATACGGTAGATCAGATTGTATCTGAAAAACGTGTAACTTGGGATACGTTATATTATCCGTTGATGATTGCAGAAAATGAATTGCAACGCATTTGGTCTCCGATAACACATTTAAATTCTGTACAACATAATTTAGAATTACGTAAGGTTTATGAAGAAAGTTTGTCATTTATTTCTGAATATAGAAACTGGATTAATCAACATGATGGATTGTATAAATCTTATCAATCATTACAACACGGAGATTCTTATCAAAAGTTGAGCGTAATACAGAAAAAAGTATTAAATAATATTTTACATAATTTTAAATTATCGGGGATTTATTTATCTCCACAGAAAAAAAAAATATATGCATATATAACTTCTAGATTGTCCCGATTAAGTTCAAATTATGCTAATAATGTATTTGACGCAACGCTAGGTTGGAACAAATTAATTACTGAAAAAAAATTGTTATCTGGGATACCAGAACATACATTGAAACTTGCTCGTTTAGCAGCACAAGTTCGTGGAGAAAAAGGGTGGTTATTTACACTGCAATACCCTAGTTATTCTGCAGTTCTTTTGTATTGCGATACCCAAGAACTTAGAGAAGAGCTATATTGGGCTTTTAATACTCGTGCTTCTGATCAAGGACCTAATAGTGGAAAATGGGATAATACTTTAGTAATGGATGAAATTCTTACATTACGTTATGAGTTAGCAAAAATATTAGGATTTAGCACTTATCTTGAAAAATCTTTATCAAAAAGAATGGTACAGAGTCCAAAACAAGTATTTAATTTTCTTATGAATTTATCTATCCAGATACGTTCTTATGAATATAAGGAATTTTTAGAAATACAAAATTTTGCTAAAAAAAAATGTTCTTGTGTGTCTTTAAATCCATGGGATATTGCATATTATAGAGAGAAACAGAAACACTATCTTTTTTCTATTAAAAATGAAGAACTATGTTGTTATTTTCCTGAAAAAACAGTACTTCATGGAATGTTTTCAGTAGTGAACCGTATTTACGGAATTACTATTAAAGAACATTCTAATGTAGAAACATGGCATTCTGATGTACGATTTTTTGATATTTTTGATGAAGAAGATAGATGGATGGGAGGATTTTATTTAGATATATATCTCAGAGATGATAAACGTGAGGGTGCTTGGATGGATGAGTTAGTAGGTAAGATGTATCGAAATAATACTATTGGTCAAAAACCTATCGCATACTTAACTTGTAACTTTAATCGTTCAGAGAATCAAAAATCACCATGTTTGTTAACACATCAGGATGTGATGACTTTGTTTCATGAATTTGGTCATGTACTACATCATATCATGACACGTATTGATATTCCGGAAATATCTGGAGTTAATGGAGTACCTTGGGATGCAGTAGAATTACCTAGTCAACTTATGGAAAAATTTTGTTGGGACCCTGGTGTATTACAATTAATTTCTATGCATTATCAAACAAAAGAACCGCTACCTGATTATATAATAAATAGTTTATTAAAAACAAAAACATATCAATCATCATCTTATCTTTTACGTCAAGTGATATATGGGTTATTTGATTTACGAATACATCATGAATATATGCCAGGGGAAAAGAGGAGTGCATTAAAAATATTTAACGAAGTAATAAAACAAGTATCAACGCGTCCTCTTTCAATGGATTGGGATCGTTTTCCTAACTCTTTTCTACATGCTTTTTCTGATGATTATTCTGCGGGGTATTATAGTTATTTATGGGCAGATATGTTGGCATCTAACGTTTGGTGTCGTTTTCAAGAATTAGGTATTTTTAATTCAAAAATAGGGAAATTATTTCTTAATGACATCCTTTCGTTGGGGGGTACTATCGATTTGGAAAAATGTCTTGTAAAATTTTGTACACAAACTATGACAGTAGAACCTATGCTAAGATATTATGGGGTTACTGTTTCTGTTGACCATTCCATGTCAATATAATATGCATAAATTATTAAGAATATTATTTTTATGTGTGAATTGTTCTTAAATTAAGAATGATAGCTTGAGGTTTGTTAATGCTTATTATAGATAAAGAATGTGAGGTTTTTATTTTTTAAAATAATATGTGTATTTTTTGAATTATTTATTAAAAGAATTATCGATATACTGATGTCGAAGATTGTTTCATATTAGTTTTCATACCAGATATTTCGATAGTCATGTGTAAAGAAATTTGGATAATCGTGTTATCTATCAATAAAAATGTTAATTAATAAATCGGAATGGCAATAAGTATTATTTATTTTTAATACTTACAAAATTCTTTATTTTAAAAATATCATTTGAAATGAAGAATTTTCTTTTGAATAAAAATATAGAACAATATTAAAAGTTTGTTTATTTAATTTTTTATTTATGTTTTATTTGTTTTATATTTGAATATATTTATGTAATAATCGTAATGTAACCCAATAAAAACTCCCACTTAGTACGATAGAAACAGGCACAGTTAATGACCAAGTTATTAATATATTTTTTATTGTTTTTCCTTGCACCCCCCATCCACGAATTAGCATACTTCCCGTAATGGATGAGGATAACACATGAGTCGTGGAAACAGGCATACCAGCATAACTTGCTGTACCTATGGAAATAGCTGTAGTTAATTGGGCTGATAAACCTTGTGCGTAAGTCATTTCTTTTTTTCCTATTTTTTCACCAATAGTAGTAGCAACTCGTTTCCAGCCAATGATTGTTCCCAGAGATAATGACAATGCAACAGCTAAAATAATCCAAGTCGGTGCGTATTCAATTGTGTGCAGCAAATGTTCTTTTAAATGTTTTAGAAAATTTTTATTTTTATATGAGGTTTCTGGAAGCACTATGATTTGATCTAAAATATCTACTATATATATGAGTAATTGTCTCATTTGGAAGCGTTGATCTATATTTAATTGCGCATAACTATCTAAATTTTCAAGTAATAATAAAGCGTTGTTAATAATAGTAAGAGTTAGTGACAAATCATGAAAAATTTTTCTTAGTTGTATCTCTGTTTCTGAGGTAGATAAATATTTATTAAAATATGTTACGTTATCGTTATTTATAAAAATTTGCGTAGAATCTTTAATGGAAGGAACGATGACTTGTAGTTGATTTAATGCTAATGATATAGGCATAGATGTTATTTCTGATGGCATGATAGTTTTAAAATTGTTATAGTTTTGAATGTAATATTCATAAAAATTGTTAACGGCATTTCGAGTACGGGATATTTCATGACTGCTAGCATGCATATTTAGCGTAAAGTTTGCCGGAGCTACTCCTATTAACAGTAACATAATGAGCCCAATTCCTTTTTGCCCATCGTTTGCTCCATGAGAAAAACTAACTCCAGCTGCAGATAAAATTAATATAATACGAGTCCATAATGATGGTTGAGGTCTTCCATATTTTTGTGTTTGTTGAGTTGGAGTAATATGAATGTTTTTATGTTTTTTGTTATTATTCCAGTATCTACATAATATTAACATTATTATTCTAGCTAGTGTCAAACCTATTATTGGTGATATTATTAGTGATAAAAAAATATTAATTAATTTTGGAATATTCAATCCTTGCATCATTGGGCAATGTGTAATAATTGCGTGCACTAATCCGATCCCAATTAATGTTCCAATTAAAGTATGAGAACTAGAAGTAGGTAACCTGAAATACCACGTTCCAAGATTCCATAGTATTGCTGCAAATAATGTGGAAAAAATCATAGCTAAAATATGGTTAGCATTGGCATTCATAAAAAAATGCGTGGGAAGTAAATGGATAATTGTATATGCAACACTTAAACCGCTCAGTGTTACACCTAAAAAATTAAATATTCCCGACATTAACACTGCGCTATGAGAACGTAACGCACAGGTATAAATTACAGTGACTACAGAATTAGCAGTATCATGAAAACCATTAATAGCTTCATAAATAAATACGAGAATCAATGCCAGAATCAACATAATGCTGATGTGTATTTCTAAGTTAAAGAGAAAATGTGACATAAGAAATACGCCATTATTAAAATGATAAAATTCGTATTATCTAAGAGAATCTATGTAGAGAAAAAGAAAATTATATTTTTTTATGATGATCATATGTATACATGATATATTTTGCTATCGTATGATCATGTTTTTTATAAAAATATTTCATGTCTGCTTCCTATTGTATACGACACAATATTTATTGGTTTAACAAATTGGCAATGGATACAATTACAGTAATACGTAGTTATTTCATGAAGTACAAGTGAAATAAATATCCGCAATGCCATTCTATATACTATGATAATGATATCTATCATTGATAGTATTATTGGTAAAAGTTATAACGATTATATTATTTACTAATTTTATGTCAAACAGGCTTTTTTTTATTAAAAAGTGCTATAATCTAGCACAGTTAATGCGTATTAATCAACCTATTGGGTTTTTTCTATTACTATGGCCTACTTTATGGGGGCTGTGGTTATCATACAAAGGTATTCCTGAAAAAGTTGTTTTGATAGTGTTTATTATCGGAGCGCTGTGTATGCGCTCTGCAGGTTGTATAATCAATGATTATATTGATTATGATATCGATAGCCATGTTCAACGTACTAAAGCACGTCCTTTACCAGCTGGAATGATTAGGAAAAAAGAGGCATTAGTGGTGTTAGCGATGCTCCTTTTTATCGCATTCATATTGGTTTTAAATTTTAATTTTATTACTATCTTTTTATCTGTAGTGGCTCTGATATTATCTTGGATATATCCATATCTTAAAAGATATACTTATTTTCCCCAAGTAATGTTAGGAATATTGTTTAGTTGGCCCATTTTAATGGCGTTTACTGCAATTAATAATCCTATAAATAGTACTGCTTGGTTATTATTTCTAATGAATACTGTATGGACAATAGTATATGATACGCAATATGCTATGATAGATAGAGAAGATGATATATATGTTGGAATAAAGTCATCTGCTGTATTGTTTGGTGAAATGGATAAATTTTTAATAGGAATATTACAGTTATGTATTGTATTTATATTGGGAATTATTGGATGGAAGGAGCGATTTACTGTAGTATTTTATTTTTTCTCATTATTTGGCGTCATCATATTATTTATGTGGCAACAAATATTAATTAACAAAAGAGAACGAATAAGATGTTTTCAGGCTTTTTTGAGTAATAATTATGTAGGTATGTTAATTTTCATAGGTATTGCGTCGCATTTCTATTAATTTAAATATAATCAATTTCACTTTAAACAATAAGAGTATGCGGGATAAACGTATTTAAATGAATACGATTGCTGTGTGTAAGCAAATACTAATAACAAGTTTGTGGTTAATTTTTATGCAGTTTTATAGATTATGAACATTAATAATTTTTAGTTTAAGTTAGTACTAATACACGGACATAGTTGCAACATCAATTTTTAGTTAAATTGATGTGTGTTATTGCGTTAATTGATGACGTATATATTAAGATTTTATTAATGTCATTACACATATTAAAATAATTAGGATTTAAAATGTGGTCGTCATTCAAGGTTAATACATTTCGGACATAATCCGTGTGCTTCAACAATGTTATTAAACATAGTAAATCCTGTAATTTTAGCCGTATTTTGTAAAATTTCTTCGATTCCTTTTGTCGTTTGTTCGGTAACTTGTTTGCAACTCTTACAAATAAAGAAAGCAAAATTATGTGATAATTCAAAAAAATAGCGGCATAACATAAAACTATTGGTAGATTCAATACGATGAATAAATCCTTGTGCTAACAGAAAGTTTAAAGCACGATAAATCGTGGAAGGTTTTGCATGAGGTAGTGAAGATTGTCGCAGTAAATGTAGTAAATCATAAGCGCTTATAGCTCCGTTATATTGGGATATCAATCGTAATACTTCTAAGCGTTGTGGTGTCAAACGCACACATCGTTGTGCGCATAGTTTTTTAATTTGGGTTAATATTTTTTGGATATTAGTATTCATACTGTTCCTTAATTATTAATGATATGTGTATATTACTATCAGTATAGGAGGTATAAATAAAAATTATTAGGTATGTACTGAAAAAGATGATGCTCAAAACTTAATTTTATAGTATATAAAAAATTATGGATTTATAAATTAATTATATCTTTTACATCTATAAGTATACAGTTTACAGTAAATGAATATGAATAATATTACAGGATAATTACACATAAGCGATGTTATTTTTTGTCTATAATAGATGTTTATGTGTTGTATGTCTTTGATTCATTAATAAACTGTAAGTATTTTCAAATTACGTTAATAAAAATGCTGAGATTGTTTAATACAACAGTGTATTTTTTAATTTCATTTATAATATTTTAAATAACTAATGTATGTACGCATGATGTTTGTACATACGGTCTTATGATTTATATCAGTGTAATTGTTTTGGGTGTTTTATATGGTATTGTAATAGTGGAAATATGATTTTTCGTGTTTAAAATTTAGATATTTCTTGTTAAGGAAAATAGAAATTTATGCGGGGAAAATATTAAAAATGCATGTTTCTCATGATCAGCAAGTAAATAATATGAAAATACCACCGTATTCATTAGAAGCTGAACAATCAGTGTTGGGTGGTTTAATGTTAGATAATACTCAATGGGAATATATATCAGTACAAGTAAATTCTGATGATTTTTTTAATTATGCTCATCGAATTATTTTTAATGAAATGAAACGTTTATTGGAAACAAATAAACCTATTGACTTAATAACACTGTCAGAATCTTTAGAGATTCAAGGAAAATTGGAATTAGTAGGAGGATTTGCGTATTTAGCAGAATTATCAAAGAATGTTCCCAGTGCTGCTAATGTAGTTGCATATGCAGATATAGTACGCGAACGCTCGGTAATCCGCGCAATGATTTCTATAGCAAATAAAATTGCTGACGCTGGATATAATCCTCAAGGTCGAAGCAGTGATGAGCTATTAGATTTAGCTGAATCTCTCATTTTTCAAATTTCACATAGTAAAAGCAATCATAATCTTAATCCAAAAGGAATAGATCATATTTTAGAAAAAACAGTCGCTCATATTGAGCAGGTATGTAATAGACCAAAATACGGTGTTACTGGTGTTTCTAGCGGATATAAAGACCTGGATAAAAAAACTGATGGTTTACAAAAATCTGATCTTATAATTATTGCCGCGCGACCTTCTATGGGAAAAACTGCTTTTGCTATGAATTTATGCGAACATGCCGCAATGACTGAAAAAAAACCAGTATTGATATTTAGTTTAGAAATGCCTGGTGATCAAATTATGATACGTATGTTAGCTTCATTATCTCGAGTTGATCAAGTACGTATTCGCACGGGACGACTAAATAATGAAGATCGAGAAAGAATTACTAGTGCTATGGAACTTCTTTTGGAAAAACGTAATATATATATTGACGATTCCTCGTGTTTGACACCTTCTGAAGTGCGTGGACGGGCTCGCAGGTTGTTCCGTGAACATGATGGTTTGAGTTTAATTATGATTGATTATTTACAATTAATGAGAGTACCGTCTTTATCTAATAATCGCACGTTAGAAATTTCAGAAATTTCTCGATCGTTAAAAGCTTTAGCTAAAGAATTGAAAGTACCAGTCATAGCGATTTCTCAGTTAAACAGAGGTTTAGAACAACGCACTGACAAGCATCCTGTTAATTCAGATTTGCGTGAATCCGGAGCAATTGAACAAGATGCTGATCTTATTTTATTTATTTATCGTGATGAAGTGTATCATGAAAATAGTGAAATGAAAGGGATCGCTGAAATTATCTTAGGGAAACAACGGAATGGTCCCATTGGCACCATACGATTGATGTTTAACGGACAATGTTCTCGATTTGATAACTATATTGAATCTGGTCAACATTAATATTTTATTAATGATGTGGATCAGTTATAGATATTTTCATATGAAATAATTTATGTATTTTATTCTATGATAAAATTTTGGTATCTGTTTTATAAAAAATGAAGCATACTGTATATATATTATTTTTATTACGTTTTATACTGCAATGAGTATAAAAAATGGAGTGAATTGTTATTTGAAATTTACTATTATATATTTAGTGTAAATGTAATTTATATTTATTCATAAAATACATCAAATAATTTTAAATTATTTTTACTAAAATAGTGTGGCGTTAAGCGAAGAATACTGATTTTTAATATAATATATTTTATTGCATGGGTTTTTTATAAAAATGTTAGTTAATAATATTGATCTTTATTTAAGTATATTAAATATGCGGGTTTATTACACGGAAATAGAATGGTTACGTTAATAAAATATTAAAAAAAATATCATACGATGTAATTAATGGAGGAGTTGTGGCTAATAGGGGAATTAATAAAGTTATTTTAATAGGGTATCTCGGTCAAGAACCAGAGGTTCGTTATATGTCTAGTGGCAGTATGGTTACTAATATTTCAGTAGCTACTACTGAATCCTGGAAAGATAAACAAACTAATGAATTTAAAGAAAAAACTGAGTGGCATCGTGTGGTATTATTTGGGAAATTAGCAGAAATTGCATCAGAATATTTGCATAAAGGTTCTCAGGTATATATTGAAGGATCGTTAAAAACTAGAAAGTGGCAAAATCAAAATGGACAAGATCGGTATATTACTGAAATTATTGTTAACATCGGGGGCGCAATGCAAATGCTGGGTAGTCGTCATTCAGGAGAAAATGTATCGTTAGATAATCAGAATGTAATGAATAGCGGCGATAAAACTACATCGAATGATGTATCGGGTGACTCATCTGATGTTAATTTCGATGACGAGGATATTCCTTTTTAGACGGTTTGGATGTATTAACAATTAATGAGTCATTTTTTATTATTGCATAGGCGTATATAGGTTGGATTTTCAATAATTATTTTTTACGTTCATATACACCTATAAACACAACATGCATAGTATACTAAAAATTTGATATTGTTGTTATGTTTTTAAACATAAAATCTAATCAAATATGTGTCTATGTTCTTGTTGCTATTTAATCATGTAATCATATTAAAGCTTGTTAAATGTTTTCCTAAACCTATTTGCAACATGCACGCTTAAGGTATTGTAATCGGTATAGTATGCGCATGATTCAGACGTGTGTACTATACCGATTATACTTCAATAACAAATCATAAAATTTATATTGTTTAGAGTAAATATAAAAATATTTCATTTCTTATAAGTAGTGTATAATTAAAGCTCGCACATATTCATATATGTATATAAAAATTTTATCACTTGTTTACTACTTTGTGTAGTATTCCATGCATATACACAATATGAAGTAAATATAAAAACTAAGTACTATATTTGTAGAAAAATATTTATTTTTGGATACGATTGAGATTTAAAGTATGGAGATTTTTTTTACGATTCTTATTCTTACTTTAGCTGTCTCTGTTTCAGGAGTTATAACACGAATTTTGCCATTTCAAATGCCATTGCCTCTAATGCAAATTGTATTAGGGGCTTTATTAGCTTGGCCTAGATTTGGATTACATGTAGATTTTAATCCTGAGCTATTTTTGTTGCTTTTTATCCCCCCGTTATTATTTTCTGATGGTTGGAAAACTCCAATGCGTGAGTTTTTACGTCATGGAGGCGAAATTGTTATATTAGCATTGGTGTTGGTGATTATTACTGTGGTTGGTATTGGATATTTAATTCATTGGATGATACCAGACATGCCTCTTGTAGCAGCATTAGCATTGGCAGCGGTTTTATCCCCAACTGACGCAGTAGCGCTTTCAGGTATTGTAGGAGAGGGACGTATTTCTAAAAAGCTTATGGACATCCTTCAAGGAGAAGCTTTGATGAATGATGCGTCAGGATTAGTATCTCTTAAATTTGCTATTTCAGTAGCTATGGGCACTATGGTTTTCAGTGTGAGCGGAGCCTCTATAGAATTTATCAAAGTATCTATGGGTGGTTTATTGATAGGGATAGCTGTTACTTGGGGATATAGTAAATCATTAAGGTTTATCACTCATTGGAGTGGTGGTGATCCTGCTACTCAAACAATACTTCTCTTATTGTTACCTTTTGCGGCATATTTAGTTGCTGAGCATATTGGAGTATCTGGGATATTATCGTCAGTTGCTTCGGGCATGACTATTGGCCAATCAGGAATAATCCGCAATGCCCCGTTAGCTATGCGTTTGAGGGGGAATAGTGTTTGGACAATGTTAGAGTTTGTGTTTAATGGTATGGTGTTTATTATGCTGGGATTGCAATTACCAGATATTTTATCGACCTCTATTTCACAAGCAGCAATGGATCCAACTACTAAAACATGGATGTTATTTGTATACGTAATTCTTATTTATTTCGCGTTAATGATACTTAGATTTGGATGGTTGTGGTTAATGAAAAATATAAGTTTATATTGTATGACTAAACGTCCAATGGTATTTAGCGAATATAGTGTACGAGAAATTTTAATTGCTTCTTTTGCTGGAGTACGTGGTGCTATTACATTAGCAGGAGTACTTTCAATACCGCTTTTTTTAAGAGATGGATCAGCTTTTCCGTTTCGTTACCAATTAGTTTTTATTGCTACTGGTGTTATTTTATTCTCTTTATTATGTGGTGTAATTGTTCTTCCGTGGCTGTTGCAAGGAATTATAGTATCTGATAAATTATTACAACGAAAAGAAGAGCGTATGGCACGGGCTATAGCAGCAGAAGTAGCTATTGAAAGTTTATATAAACTGGAAGAACGGTTAATGCATAGCCAAGAAGAAAATATTGATAGTCAAATTATTAATGAGGTAAGCGCGCGTGTTATAGGCAATTTACGTCGTCGTATAGACGGAAATAATGACGTAAATTCTATGTTAACTGAAGAGTTAGAGAGACGGATGAGGTTAAACGCATTACGTGCTGAACGAGGAGAATATTATCATTTACGTGCGCAACAAAAGATTAGTAATGAAACGTTAACTAAATTATTACGCGATTTAGATTTTTTAGAAGCTTTATTAGCCGAGAATGAATAATATTACCTTATTTAATAAGGGTGATTGCAATTTTATAAATATTTATATCATTAATGTTGAGAAATTTTACAGAATTAACAAGAATTGATATAAAGATCACGTATATTCTATTGTCATAGTTTTTGATATAGTAAAAGTAAAGCGCGATCACATATATTATATAAATACATCATTGTTATTATGGCTGTTATGTATTGACACAAGGTATGATTTGTTAATAAAAATTAAATTTTTTATGAATATTTAATTATGCAAACAGTTGACTTAAATGACGGATAACCTTATCCTTTGAGAAGGTCGTTTAAGAATCGTTAAGGGTATGTCTCTATTTTGGAAGTTATGGATATTAATGTTAGTATTCTTGCTTCTAGTTACAAGTTTTTGTAAATAATTAGTATGTAATTTTAGGTGTTAAGTGTATATATTACTCAATGCACATAAAAAGATGTTGCGTTGAGTTTTTGTTTTTTCAAGTGATTGTGTTTAATAAATAATTTATGGATTATGCGACTTTTTTGATATGAAGGTTAAGAAATTTTCTACAAATTAATTTATATTTTAATTAGTAGTTTCTTAGAGTGCGTTTGTGTTATTTAATAGGGATTTTTTAGAAGAAAATTGTTTAAATCAGTTGATATAATTGATTCCGGATTGATGTGAAATAAAAAATAACTCGTTTTAATTTAAGGGGTAACTATGATGATTAGAAAGTTTAAAATTACCCTTGCTTGGAAAATTTTTTTTGCTTTAAACTTGGGTATTGTTTTAGGAATTGTATTACATAATCAAATAGAATTAAAAGATTGGATGATCACGACATTTCTTTCTCCAGCTGGAGAAATTTTTATTCGTATGATAAAAATGATCGTGGTTCCCATTGTAATGGCTACATTGGTGGTTGGAATCGCTGGTATTGGAGATGCAAGAAAATTGGGAAGTATTGGTTTGAAGACTATTATTTATTTCGAAATTATTACAACACTTGCTATAGTACTCGGTGTAGCTTTTGCTAATTTGTTACATCCTGGTTATGGAATTGACATGTCTCTTCTTTCGAAAACGGATATTTCAATGTACGAGCAAACTACATCTGAAATACAGTCAAACTTAGTAAATACTATGTTATCGTTGATTCCTTCGAATATTATTAATTCTATGGCTAAAGGAGATATGTTACCAGTTATTTTTTTCTCGGTAATTTTTGGGCTTGGATTAGCTACATTACCAGAAAAAACTAAAACTCCATTATTGGACATTTTTAATTCTGTAGCGGATACTATGTTCGAAGTAACACATATAGTGATGCGTTATGCTCCTATTGGGGTGTTTGCTTTAATTTCAGTTACAGTTGCGACTTTTGGATTTAGTTCTTTGTTGCCTCTTACTAAACTTGTATTATTAGTTTATGGTGCTATTGTTTTTTTTGCATTAGTGGTATTAGGTATAGTGGCACGTATATGCAATCTTAGAATTTGGAAATTAATTTGTATTTTAAAAGAAGAATTGATTTTATCTTTTTCTACTGCTAGTTCAGAGACTGTATTGCCACGTATTATAGAAAAAATGGAAGCTTATGGAGCTCCGTCAACTATCACTGGATTCGTAGTACCTACTGGTTATTCTTTTAATTTAGATGGATCAACTTTATATCAAAGTATTGCTGCTATTTTCATTGCGCAATTATATGGTATTGAATTATCTTTAAGTCAGGAAATTATTTTAGTATTGACTTTAATGATTACTTCTAAAGGTATCGCTGGCGTTCCAGGAGTTTCCTTTGTAGTGTTGTTAGCTACATTAGGTAGTGTAGGTATTCCATTGGAGGGGTTAGCGTTTATAGCAGGGGTGGATAGGGTTTTAGACATGGGTCGTACAGCGTTAAATGTTATAGGCAATGCTTTAGCGGTATTAGTAATTGCAAAGTGGGAGAATCAATATGATACAGAACAAGCTTTGATATATGAATCAGAGATGTTATCTAATAAATAATAAAATTATATGTTCATTATTCGTAATTATTGCAAAAATAAGATTTACAGCATTTGGTATTATTAGACATTTCTTTTTGAAAGAGAAAAAGTATGTATGCAATAATGATGAAAAAATTTTAGTCATATTAGGATTATGATGTTATTGTTTTATATAAATAAATAGAGACACGATATGGTTTTTTTTGCGTGTATTTTATTTATTCATATACTTTCTATTTTAATAAATAACAGTGGGATCATGTTTATATATGGATTATTCGAAATAATTTTTCGTTTGTTGTGTATTAGTGTTTTATTTTCACGATTATTATTAAATTTATAAAATACGTGTAGCAATAGCTTCGATTTCTATTTTAGCATTTTTTGGTAATCTAGAAACCTCTACACAGGAACGTGTTGGTAAAATTATATCTTTATACAAAGAAGATGAATGAAAAAATTTCATATAGCTAACATTTATAGTAGGTAAATCATTGATATCAATAATGAATAATGTAGTTTTAATAATATTATTGATTTGTAGACCAGCTGTTTCTATGATGTTTTTGATATTTTCTAGTGATTGATACGTTTGATCGTAAATGTTGTCAGGCATAACATTTGTATCTGGGAGCATTCCTATTTGCCCAGATACAAATGTTATGCCTCCTATGTCTATCGCCTGTACATAAGGTCCAAGAGGCATGGGGGATTTTTTTGTACTGATAACGTGAAGCATATAATTTATCCTAATGAATTGCGTTAAAAAATAAGGTATTAAATTTTAGTATTTATATAAAAATATAATAAAGCCTATTCCTATTCTATTACTATTGATTAAAATTAGCGGAATCAGGAGGAAGTAATGTTGCCAGAATCAGAGCTTTGACAGTATGCAAACGGTTTTCGGCTTGATCAAACACTACACTATACGGAGATTCGAATATGTCATTTGTTACTTCTATTCCATTTTTTAAATTATATTGTCGTGCTATTTTTTTACCAATAGTGGTTTCATTGTTGTGTAATGCCGGTAAACAATGTAAAAATTTTACATTTGGATTATTGGTGTTTTGGATCATACGATGATTTACTTGATACGGAGATAATAAAGAAATACGTTCTTTCCATACTTTTTCATTTTCTCCCATAGATACCCATACATCAGTGTATAGAAAATCTACGTCCTTTATTCCGGTAGGGATATCTTCAGTAAGTGTGATATTTCCATTATTATTTTGTGCAATATTTTGACAATTTAGAAATAGTTCTTGTGCTGGCCAAAATATTTTAGGTGACACTAATCTTAAATCAAATCCCATTATTGCGGCAGCTTCTAACAAAGAATTACTGATGTTGTTTTTTGCATCTCCTATATAGGCTAATTTCATTTGATGAAACATTTTATGTGGTAGTTGTTCTTTCATGGTCATAAGATCGGCAAGTAATTGTGTTGGATGAAATTTTACAGTAAGTCCATTCCATACTGGTACTCCAGAATATTGTGCAAATGTAGTAACTGTATCTTGACTGTAACCACGATATTGAATCCCATGATACATCCTTCCTAATATTTTAGCAGTATCTTTAATAGATTCTTTATGCCCAATTTGACTAATATTTGGAGTCAAGCAGGTTACACACGCGCCTTGATCAAATGCTGCTACTTCAAAAGCACATCTTGTTCTAGTTGAATGGTTTTCAAAGATGAGTACAATGTTTTTTCCGTTTAATTTTTTAATTTCAGTATGTGTATTTTTTTTGTATTTTAAATAACTGGATAATTGTAATAGATAATTAATTTCATTTATAGTGAAATCTATTAATCGTAAAAAAGACCGTTTATATAATTGATTCATATGACATTTACCTATCTGTTGATATTTATATAGATAACGTGGTTATTTATATTTCAATGAAAAATGTCATTTAAAAAAATTTATTATATGATACTTAAATTTTTTAAATGTGTGGAAATTAATTTTGATGAAACATAGTGTGATAATTATTTAACAATTAATTAAAAATAAAGAAATAAATTTATTATTAAATTTTTTAATGCTTAAAATACGAATAAAAACTTTATTTTCCAAGTTATTTTATTTTGGATATTATTATGTAAAATGATCACAGTTTCCTCATGATAGCACATTGATCAATCAATTTATTTTTAATTCGTTCATAATAATTTAATAGTGCTTGTTTGTTTTTGATGACAGATTTTGGCGCGTGCTTCATAAAATTATTACCATCTAGTAGTTTGCGTATTGTTTCAATTTTACGATTTATTAATTCTGATTCTTTTTTTAATCTATTTATTTCGTTTTCTTTGTTAAACGTGTCTGGTATACGTATTAATAGTTCTGATGAATCTAAGAGTATTGTCACTGATTTTGGATAGATCATGTCTTTTGATATGAAATGGATACTTTTTAATTGAGCAATATGACATAAAATATTGGAATTTTCTGTAATGCGTTTTTTAACTTCTAATGAAGTATCCCTAAATACTATTTGTAGGGGTATGTTGTATGATATATTCATGTTTGCGCGAGTGGTACGTATTGCTATAATGGCGTTTTTAATCCATTCAATATCTATTACGGATTTTATGTCAATTACAGATTCATCATATTTTGGAAATGGTTGCAACATGATAGTTGTTCCATTATTCTCAGTAACTGTTTTAACTTCTTGCCAAATTTTTTCTGTAATAAAAGGAATAATTGGGTGTGCTAATCGCAGTAATGATTCTAGTAATGTGATTAATGTGTAACGTGTACCTCTTACTTCTAATGCATTCCCATGATAAAGTATTGGTTTTGTTAATTCTACATACCAATCACAAAACTGATGCCAAATAAATTCATGTAAAATATTGGCTATTTCATCAAAACGATAAATTTCTATTTTTTTATGAAAAATTTGTACTGTTTGATGAAATTTTGTAATGATCCAACGATCTGCCAAGGAAAACGATTTCTCATTGGCAGATATGCCACAATCTTGATTTTTAGTATGCATGAGAACAAAGCGACTAGCATGCCATAATTTATTGCAAAAATTACGATAACCTGTTAGTCGTTGCATATCCCAATGTATATCACGTCCAGATGATGCTAATGCCACTAATGTAAATCGTAAAGCATCAGTTCCGTGAGGTTTAATTCCATTAGGAAATTGTTTTTTAGTATATTTTATAATATGTTGAGATAATTGTGGTTGTAACATGTTTTTTGTGCGTTTTTTTAATAAATTTTCTATTGAAATACCATCTATTATGTCTATTGGATCAATAATATTCCCCTTAGATTTAGACATTTTTTGACCTAATTCGTCTCGTATAAGGCCAGTAATATATACAGTTTTAAAAGGAATTTGTGCTGATCCGTTATCATTTTTAATGAAATGCATAGTTAACATAATCATTCGTGCGATCCAAAAAAATATGATGTCAAATCCACTGATTATAATATCAGTAGGATGAAATACATTTAATAAATTGGTATTTTTAGGCCAACCTAAAGCAGCAAATGTCCAAAGACTTGAAGAAAACCATGTATCTAATACATCTTTCTCTCTATGTAATATTACATCATTATTTAATTTATTTTTTATTCTGATATCTTGTTCGCAGTATCCTACGTATATTGTGTTGTTATCATCATACCAAGCAGGGATTTTATGTCCCCACCAGATTTGACGAGAGATGCACCAATCTTGAAGGTTGTTCATCCAACTGAAATACATATTTTTATATTGTTTCGGAACAAAATTAATTATATTTAAATTTACCGCGTTTATCGCGTGTTGTGTTAAATTTTTAACGCGTATGTACCACTGATCAGTTAACATGGGTTCAATTATAGTGCCAGTGCGATCACTATATGGAATTGTTAAATCGTGAGGTTCTGTATTATGTAACAATTTAAGTGCATTGCATTCGGAAATTATTTTTTTTCGTGCATTATCACTGTCAAGATTATGGAATATTTGGGGAATGTTGCAGTATAATTGATCGGTAAGTTGTCCATAACTGTTAAATACTTCTATTTTTTTAAGAATTTTACCATCAAGTGAAAAAATGTTTATCATAGGCAAGCCGTGTCTTTTTCCTATAATATAATCATTAAAATCATGAGCAGGAGTGATCTTAAGACAACCAGTTCCTTTAAACATGTCTACATTTTTATCAGAAATAATAGGAATACGTCTATTAGTTATGGGCGCGATAACGTATTGTCCGATTAAATTTTTATAGCGAGTATCTTCTGGATGCACTGCAACGGCAGTATCTCCTAATATAGTTTCTGGTCGTGTTGTTGCGACAATTAAATGATTAGAATTCGAACTGATAGTAGAATTATCTAATTTATAATATATATACCATATAGAACCTTTTGTTTTTTTATTTATAACTTCTAGATCAGAAATTGCGGTTTGTAATTTATAATCCCAGTTTACTAATCTTTTTCCTCTATAAATTAAATTATTTTGATATAAACGAATAAAAGCTTCTGTTACTGCATAAGACATTTCTGTATCCATGGTGAAACGCTGTCGTTTCCAATCTACTGAGTTTCCTAATCGTTTCATTTGGTAAGTAATAAACTGTTCAGATTGACTTTTCCATGCCCAAATATTTTTTATTAATTCATCTTTTGTGTAATCATTTCTAGTTTTACCTGTATTATTATAAATTTTATGTTCCACTAGCATTTGCGCGGCAATTCCAGCATGATCTGTTCCTGTTTGCCATAAAGTATTCTTACCTTGCATTCTTTGATAACGAATCAAAACATCCATAATAGTTTGTTGAAATGCATGCCCTAGATGTAATTGTCCTGTAATATTAGGCGGAGGCATCATAATGCAATAACTTTCCTGAGATGTATTTCCATGGGGACTAAAGTAGCCTCCATTTTCCCAAAATTTATAAATTGGTTCTTCTATATTTTTAGGATTATATATTTTTTCCACGATATAATTACTCATTCAGTTGGTGTGTTAACAACGTTTATCTGAAATCCATTTCTTTTATAAGATCGGTATCTGTATCTTGCCCATTTTTTTAAAATGTCAGGTATGGGAACGAAATCTATTATTTCGTTAAAATTAAAAAAAAAGTGCATATTTTTTGGCATAAGGTTTATTAATAGATCCTTTGGTTGATTATCATAGCAACATTGACTCCAGTATATGACTATTGGAGCATGATGGATGGTTCTTCCAAATAGATTATGTGGCAAAAATGAATTTTGATCAAATGTCCATAATATTTCGTCTATTTTTGTAGCTTGATGTTTATTTTCGCAAGTTACTAAGATGGTTTTTCCAGATCTCCATTGCGTGCTTATTAACTTACAAGCAAGCTGTTCTATGTAATTAGGTCTATTTTTTTGTTCAAATTCTTGAGATAGTAAGTAAAAAGTACTGCGTTTCATATGTTATTAATTTTTTATTGTCTTTATAGTCAATTATAATTGACTATTTTAAATAAAACATAAATTTATTTTGGTGTAATTTTGGTATAAAATTAATATTTTTTAGTAAAAATAATTTAAATTTTATGGGATGATCTATTGATCAGATATTGTGATAAAAGCGCAACAGGGCGACCCGTTGCGCTTTTATCACAATAATTAGATATCCATGCTGTTCCAGCAATATCTAAATGTGCCCAACGATATTTATAAGCAAACTGCTGAAGAAAGCATCCGGCTGTAATAGCGCCACCAGGTCTACCCCCAACATTTGTAATATCCGCACATGTAGATTTTAATTGTTTTTGGAACACTTCGTCTAATGGTAATTTCCAAACATAATCTTTGGATTGTTGCCCAGCTAGAATTAATTCGTCGGCTAAGTTTTGGTTATTAGACATTAAACCGCTAAAATGATGTCCTAAAGCAATAACACAAGCTCCAGTTAATGTAGCTATATCTATTACAACATCCGGTTTGTAACGTTCTGCGTATGTCAATGCATCACATAGAACCAAACGACCCTCAGCATCAGTATTTAATACCTCTACTGTTTTTCCAGATAAAGTAGTCAGGATATCACCTGGACGAAATGAAGTATGACTTATCATATTTTCACAAATAGCAAGTATTCCGATAATATTTAATGGTAAATCTAGTTCTATGGCTATATGCATAATTGCATATACTGCAGCAGCTCCGCACATATCATATTTCATTTCATCCATTTTATTTGATTCTTTAATAGAAATCCCACCAGAATCAAAGGTTAAACCTTTTCCTATAAGTACAATGGGGGGAACATTAGACCCTGCAGGATGCCCTTTGTATGTAATTATAGGCATTGTGGGAGGGTAATTAGATCCTTTTCCTACCGCTAAATAAGCATTCATACCCAATTGTTTCATTTCTAAAGCATTGATTATATTTATTGTGACGTTATCACAATTAGATAATTCATTTACTTGATTTACAAAGTAATCAGGAGTACAAAAATTAGGGGGCATATTTCCTAAGTCTTTAGCTATTTTTATTCCGTGAACGATAGATAATCCATCTCTAATAGATTTTTTACAACATTCTAATTCATTTTCATTAGGTATATGTAATATTATTTCATTTAGTGATTTATTTAGTGTAGTCTCATTATTTTTAAATTTATTAAAAACATATAACTCTTCATTAACGATTTCCATTGTTTGTCTTATTTTCCAATAATTATCGTATCCTTTTATATTTAATTCACTTAAAAAAAGTAATATTCTAATTATAGGTATCTCTTTACATAAGATTATTATTTTTCGAATTAATTTTCTATAACAATTTTCATCAAAATCAGATTTCTTACCGCACCCAACTAATAAAATTTGTCTATTATGTAAATGAGGAACATCATATAATAAGAGCGTTTGCATGACTTTTCCGTGCAACGCGCCACGACGCAACAATGAACTGATATATCCTTTGCTTACGTCATCAATTTTTTTTGTTGACGGAAATAAATTTAATTCTTCAAATATACCAGTAATGATGCAACTATCAGGATATAATTCTAGATGTCCGTTAGTAACGCTAAATTTTATCATAATATTTCCTGTATATAAATACGTCAAACGACGTATTCGAAAAATAAATCAGTTACAATATTCACAATTTTTATCTTTTATATAAAACATTGAAATATATCCCCGGTGAGATTGTATTGGGTTTATAACGTAATGGACAATTTTTTACATTATAAAAAACCGAATATGTATCATTTTTTAACATTACAATCTGCTACTATTACGATACTTATTTTTTATTTAAAAACAAGTTTTTTAGGTAAAATAATGATATTTACCAAATATATATTGAAAGAAATATTTAGAAATCAGTTAATCATTCTAACATTATTATTTTTAGTGTGTTTTTGTCAAAAATTGATCAAAATGTTGAGTTTAGTGATAGATAGCGATATTTCAATATATTTGATTTTTCTATGTCTTGGATTAAATATGCCAGAATCAGGAAAATTACTTATTCCCTTTAGCGCGTTTTTGAGCGTACTGGTAACTTTTTATCGATTACATGCTCATAATGAAATTATAGCTATGTATTCTTGTGCCGTAGATAAATATATTTTTATAAGAAATATATTTTTTTTTAGTGGGATCGTTGCATCATTCACTATGATTAATATATCGTGGTTATCTCCTTATTGCTCAAGTTACCAAAGTAGATTATTGCATAAAATTAAGGAAAACATTAATTTAGTTGTTTTTCCAGAAAAAAAATTCCAACCATTAGCTACCAAATATTTAATTTTATTTTCGGATAGCATTCAGGGAAATAAATTAAAAAACGTGTTTTTATCAAAAACAAATCCAGATAAAGATAACAGTATGTTTATAATTATTACTTCAGATCAAGGAAGTGTTTGTAGAAATCCTGATGGCTCCCGATTAATTATTTTAGAAAAAGGCACATATTATGAAATTTATAATAAATGCGAATTGTGCAAGGATGTGCTTATTACTGATTTTTCTCAGTATCAAATGCTAATCAATAGTACTATTAAAACAATGTATGAAGAAAATGAGCCCGTTAATCATATGTTTATGCATCAGTTATGGTGTTCTAATAAATCAGAGATGCGTGTAGAGTTACATTGGCGTTTAACTTTATTAGTATCTGTTTTTCTTATGCCAATGATCACAACATTATTAATTACTGTTGTTTCGTATAATTATTTAATAAATTTATTGGTAACAGTTTTTTTATATATAATTTTTTTTATTTTTCATATTTTATTACGTTCCTGTGTTCTTTTGGATAACATAAATCCCATAGTATGGATGTGGATTATTAATAGTATTTATCTATCGATAGTTTTATTGCTTAATTCATGGGATACTTCTCATATCAAAAAATTAGTTTTAACAATGTGTTATAGTCATCATATAAAAACATAGTGTACATGTACAGCATTTTGAATTATTACATTATAAAAACGGTAATATCAAATACAACGACGGTCTTTTTAGTATTATTATCTTTATCTAGTGTGATTAAACTGATTGATGAATTGCGTAAGATAGGAGAAGGAAACCATTTTGTTTTTGACGTTATTATTTACATGATTTTAAGTTTGCCAAAAGATTTTGAATTATTTTTTCCTATAGCGACTTTATTAGGTGGTCTTTTAAGTTTATGCATGCTTGAAATACATAATGAATTTATAGCAATGCAAGTCTCTGGATTTAGCAGGTTACAGATCACTTTATCAGTCATAAAAGCTTCTATTCCTGTATTATTATGCAGTATCATTTCTAATGAATGGGTAGTGCCTAATAGCGAAAAAATAATGTGCATGTATCGTAATCAATCGCAACATAATGCTTCTTTACTTTCTATAAAGATTAAAAATCTATGGTTCATAGATAACAATGATTTTGTTTGTGTTGAAAATGTAATAGCCTATAATGAATTGCTAGGAGTAAAATTATATAATTTTAACGAAGAAAGAAAGCTAAAAAAGATATGTTATGTCGAACGGGCAGTATTTGTTAATAAAGTATGGCATTTGATTAATGTAAATGAATTGGATATTTCTCAAGAAATATCCGTTGCTAATAAAAAAATACCAAATTCTGAATGGAATGCTGAATTAACTCCATATAAATTATCCATGATGATTACTCATCCAAATTTTTTATCTATCTCTAAGTTATATCATTGCGTTAAATATTTTCATAGGATTGGGCAAAATTCTAAATATTATCAAGTGATTTTTTGGAAGAAAATATTATCCCCTATATCTGGATCCGTTATGACTATAATGGCATTAGCGTTTACTTTTGGACCATTATACAAAAAAAAGATAGGCATTAGATTATTCGTAGGAAGTATAGCAGGGTTTTTATTTTATATTTTAAATCAAATATTTGGAATATTAAGTACTATACACAGTGTTTCTCCAATAATTGGATCGATATCACCCAGTATAATATTTTTAGTAATTAGCATTATTATTATGAGGATATATTCATAATTTTGTGAACATAAAAATTTTTAATAAAATTTTTATGTTATACTAGTTAAAAATATTTTTTTAGTAAATTCTCTCAGCCATTTATGAGCGGAAGAGCGGTTGTGTTTAGAATGCCATGCTTGAATGATGCTTTTTTTTCCTAAGTTAAAATCAGTATTAAAATGTGTTATTGATATATTTAATTTTTTTATCGTTGTTAATATAAATTCTGGTATTATCGCTAATGCATCTGAATGAATTATAGCGTTTACAGTAGTGATATATTCTGGAGTAATACCAATTAAGTTACGCTCCGACCAAAAATATTTACTATGTTCATCGGAATTGGTTAAATGCTCATATTTGGTTTTAATGAATTGATATTTTAATAAATTGTCCATATTTTTAGTTTGAGATAAAATAGGATGATGATTCCGAGATATTATACAACATTTGGATACGTAGATAGTTCGAATAGTTATTTCTGGGTTAAGTGCGCGTATTTCTCCTATATATAAATCGATGGTATGGTTTCTTAAAAAATTATCATCGTAATCTGAATCATTTACTAAATGAATAAATGCGTTGGGAGCTTTATCTTTCATTTCTTGAAATAACATAGTATTAAGGATAAAGAGAATAGCATTGTTCGATGCAATAGTAAATGATATAGCAGTAATTTTAGGTTCAAATACTATGTTACTGTTGAATATTGATTCAATACGATTCACTAATTCTTTAATATTTTCTTTTAGAGAGATTGCTTTAGGAGTAGGGATTAATTTAGTTCCACTGCGCACTAAAATTTGATCATTAAATAGAATGCGTATTTTATTGAGGGATTTACTAATAGCTGGAGCAGTGACATTTAATTTTTTTGCTGCTAAGTTTACGCTATTATCTTCGAGCAGTGCATTGAGAATTATTAGTAAATTGAAATCAAAATTATTCATATAATAAATTTTTTCATATAATATTTATTTTACCCTGTATTATAATGTATAAATATACAAGAGTAAAATATATTAAATGTATTCAAGCATAATATGCTCTTCAATCACAGATATAATCGAGCACACAATATGATTGTATTTTTGTAAGTATAAGCAGTGTAAGAGAAGGGTATGGTTGATATAAGTAAAAAAATTATTACTATTATTATAATGTAGAATATTAAATGTGTATCTAGACATGTTTATGTTGCTATAATGACTTATTTATGGATGGTTTTGTGAATTTTTTAATATTTTTAAAATGATACTTTATTAAAAAAAATTATGTTATGTTTACAAATTTAATGCTTAAATTGAATGATTGTGAAGAAATTGATGCTGTATATTGAATTCTCTTGAAAAATTTGATAAATTTTAGTGACCGTATAGTTTTATATCAGATAGATATGTTAGATATGTTCGTGTTTTGCCGAAGTGGCGAAATAGGTAGACGCAATTGACTCAAAATCAATCACCTTAATGGCGTGCCGGTTCGAGTCCGGCCTTCGGCAGTCTTGTATCAAGTAATTATAAAAAATAATTTTAGATGAACAAGTATTGAATTTTAATTTTTTATTTTTTAAAATATTATAATAATAATGTCGCGTTGTGAAAAAAATTTCATATATTTATAAAGTAAGTTTTATATTAATTATAATCTAATGATTTTAGTAATAATGTAAATGTTAGCATGAAAAATCTAGAATGTTTATATGAATTCATTAAAGCTAAAAGGATTATATTTTAATTTTTCTTTTTGCAATGAAAGAAGAGTAGTTGGTGTTTTTCTTCATGAATGTTATGTTATAACATAACTAAATTATTAAGGAAATTTATCATTGTCGTATCACTCTAAACAACGTTTGTCTATTGGCATGAAATTGTTTCTTGCTTCAGGTTTGGTTCGCATGCTCATAGTACTGGTTGTATTGTTATGTTCATGGGCTGCCATTTTTTGGTCCTCTTTTTTGCCATGAATAATACAATCTAAAACTATGATGACATTATATAACTTAATAGCGGGTTACTGTGGTCGCAATGTTAGTCCATCCGTGAGTGGTCGGATTAAGTATGGCAGCATGATTGCTATCATAGGACCCAACGGAATAGGAAAATCTACTTTATTAAAAACATTAGCTGGGTTGTTGCCTCCAGTTTCCGGTCGATTGGAATTTGGAAAAAAAGGCAGACCTCGTATGGGTTATTTACCTCAGAATAAAACTATAGATCCCCATTTTCCATTAACTGTATTCGACGTAGTATCTATGGGTTGTTGGCCGAGAATAAATTTATTAAAAAGACTGAATCAACACCAAAGAACAGTAATTTGGCGTTCTTTAGATCAGGTAAAATTGTTAGATGTATTAAATCAATATATAGAAACTTTGTCAGGAGGACAAGTGCAACGTATGTTATTTGCTAGAATATTGGCTCAGCAAGCATCATTAATTTTACTTGATGAGCCATTTCAAGGAATTGATATAAATACTTGTAAAATCATGATACGTGCTGTAAATCTTTTGTGTAGACGTGGATGTACTGTGATTGCTGCGTTACATAATAATGAATTCGTAACTGAATATTTTCCTAATACATTGTTGTTAACTTGTTCTTGTAGTATTTGGAATCCATCCAAATAAATGCGAAAAATTTAATTTTATGATATTGTGAATTGATTATATACATCCCATGTGTATGTAAATATTTATTTTGGAGAAAGAAAAGGTTTTTATGATGATTCATATGTTATTTGATCCTTTTATTAACTTTGGATATATGCGAAGAGCTATAGTTGCTTGTTGTGTGTTATCTATCAGTATAACGCCAATAGGTAGTTTTTTAATGTTGAGGCGTATGAGTTTAGTGGGAGATGTGTTATCTCATGCTATATTACCGGGCGTAGCGATAGGGTATTTTTTTTCAGGAATGTCATTTCTGATAATGAGTATAGGGGGATTTATTTCCGGTTTAATGGTCGCGATATTATCTACTTGGATTAGCGAAAAAACATTGTTGCAACAAGATGCTAGTTTTGCTGGATTCTATCTTGGATCTTTGGCATTTGGAGTTGTATTAATGTCGTTACATGGTCCTAATGTGGATTTGTTGGATTTGTTATTTGGATCTATTTTATCTGTAAATTTGTTAAATTTAGAATGTATCGGGATCATTAGTACTATAACTTTACTTACTATCGCATTATTTTACAGAGCTTTAATTATTGAAACGTTTGATCCAGATTTTTTAAGAGACAATAATATTGAAGCGTCGAGATGTATTCAAATATTTTTTTTATCAATTGTTATGTTAAATTTAGTAGCAAGTTTTCAAGTGACTGGTACTTTAATGTCTGTTGGTTTAATGATGTTACCTGGGTTATCAGCTCGGTATTGGGTTAAGAGTTTAATACATATGTTATTGTTATCGGTATTTATTGCTTTTTTTTGCTCGTGGATAGGGTTGATTGGGTCATTTTATATGTTTTTGCCTGCAGGACCGACTATAGTGTTATGTGGTAGTATAATTTTTTTAATTTCAGTGTTGTTTGGTAGGAATAAAGGTATTTTATTTTCTGTATATAACAAAAAATAAAATTTTTTTCTTGTGTATTTAATTAAATTCTTTCTTATATCTAACGAGGCATTCGGTGTGCTTTAAAAATATAGTTTTAGATATAAATGATTGGGTTATATATAATATATTCGCGTAGAATATATATTCACATTAATCTGTAGATACTATGTTAATAACAGCAATATATCTTGATTGCCATTTAAATAGGTATCGGGAAAGTCTAAAGCAATTTAAATATTGATTCAATAAGGTTCAGGGTAATATTAATAATAATTAGTTTTGAGTGACATTAGAAATATAGCTGATAATATTCTTCATATCTTGTTTCTTTTTATATTTATAAGCAAGAATAGCTATTCTAGTTAAAGTAATATTAATCTATTAAAAATATAAATGTATTTCATATTTAAAATATTATCAATTTATAACTGTTTTGCCTGATTGCTATAAATTAGTATAATATTTCTGTTTAAAAGTTGTTTTTGGGTTCTAATTATCTAGTTGATGATACCCATATTTTATTATACGACATATAAAGTATCCGTTATTAGTAATTTTATATTCACTTTGATGCAGAGTGTTAAATTTGATTATTTATAGATTAATTTACATGATATTTGTAATATACATATTACAAATCATTTTTTAGATTATTCGTAATGATTTTTGAGTTTTAAATTGTTAAAATTGTTTATTTGAATATATTATATATATAAATATAATCATATCGTGTGTTATGGCTTAAATATATCTCCTAAGTATACTTGTTGTACGTGCTTATTATTCAATATTTCATTAGGAGATCCATGTGCAATTGATTTTCCTTGGTTAACTATATATGCTCGCTCACATATACGCAATGTTTCTCTTACATTATGATCGGTTATTAGTATTCCAAGTTTTCGGGCTTTAAGTTGTTTAATAATTTTTTGTATATCTGTTATTGAAATTGGATCTACTCCAGAAAATGGCTCGTCAAGCAATATAAATTTAGGATTAGCAGCCAATGCTCGTGCAATTTCTACACGTTTTCGTTCTCCTCCAGACAACGTCTGTCCAATATTATTTTTTAAATGACTGATATGAAAATTATTCATCAATTCTATAATAAGTTTATTACGTTTTTTTGTATTAAGATTACGTTGAGTTTGCAATATAGCCATTAAATTGTCAAATACAGTTAATCGACGAAAAATCGAGCTTTCTTGAGGTAAATAGCCTATTCCTAATCGAGCTCTACGGTAGATTGGTAACATGCTAATATCTTTTTCATCAATTGAAATACTACCAGAATTGTGTTGAACAATTCCTAATATCATATAAAATGTTGTGGTTTTTCCCGATCCATTTGGGCCTAATAATCCAACAATTTCTCCAGAAGTTATGTATAAGCTTATATTTTTAACTACATACCGTCCCTTATAAATTTTAGATAGATTTTTTATAGTCAGTGTTGTCATGAAATTAAACTATAACTAATTATATAGTGTGTGTTAAATATATTTTAGATGGATTTTTCTGATAAAATTGTTATAACTTTATTTCCTTGGTTGGCAATGGCTTTTATTTGTTTGTTTTTTATTGAATATATGATCTTATCACTGTGTATAGAATTTCCTGATTGTTTTATATAAGCATTACCAATCAGAGTAATAGTGTCATCGCTGGTATTGTAATGTATTATCGATGATTGAGCAAACATCACATTCCCCATTTTTTGTGTTTGATTTAAAGTAACAGGATTTCCGTGTGCTTCTATCATGGAAAGATGATGTGTATCTTCTGTATGAGAGATTAATATCTTATCTGCATAAAGATCAATATTTTTATATTTAAGTATAACTCGATCTGTAAAAGTTATTGTATTAGTCAACATATTAATTGATTGACATTCAGAATATACTTGAAGTATTTGTGATTTTTTATGTGTTAAAGCATGAGAGCATGGAAATATTAAAAATATACTAATGTAAGTAAGTATTATTTTGTATTTACCGTATGTGTTGGATTTCATAACAAGTTTGTACGCTATCAATTAATTTTGCTGTTTGTGTATGTAAATTGGCATGCATTTTCATCCCAACAGAATAAAAATAATGACCATGTATAATTACTTTTTCGTTCGAAATAATATCTTGAGTTATTAAGTTAATTGTCGCTTGGTTTGTAATAATGGATTGAAAGTATCCATCATGTATTAAATGATTGATATATACATATCCGTATAGGTGCAGTATTTTTTCGTAACTTAGTTTGGCTTGATTTGCTATAATTTTCCACTTTGGGATGTTTTTGTTGTCAAAAGCTGTAATGCTAGGACATATAAACCAAGTAATTTTTTGATTTGAAAAATGTTGAATGCAGTGCGCTGTCAATTTAAATTTAAGTTGTCCAGTTTTACTGTATACGTTAATTGTTACATCGTTACCTCGATGAGTGCATATATCATGCTGAATTAATGGGTGTGATGATGTATTAAACATGATTAATGATTTTTTTATAATAAAAGATAGAAAGATTATTATCAATATTAATAAAATTGAAATAAAAGTGTATTTTTTATTTTTTTTCAGTGATTTTGAGACATAAAACATTATGTGAGATTTCATATTTAATGATTGTAATGTAATATTTTTTATTTTTAGACGACAAAAGATATTTTTGAAGAGATGGTTATGATTTAATATTATTGTTACGATTGTTAGTTTTAACTTTTTTTTGCATGAAATACATATTAAAATAACCAGATATTTAAGATATATAATATTAAATATTTTTAGATTATCTTTTACAAGATAATGCATAAGAAAATTGTATTAAGATATAAATTATAAATACAGTTGTTAATACTGCGTATTAATATTGCCGGCATATAGCATTGTATAATTTTTTCCGTGATATGCATATCTGAGGGACATTGTGTATTTTCAAGTCTTCATCTATAACAAGATCGCGCATGTTAAGTATCATTGCTAAGTTGTGCAAATATATTCATTATGTATGAATATATTCAATGTAAACCATTGCTAGTCAATTAATGAATTTTAATGTAAATAACACACATTACTATAAATTTATTTTTAAATAGATTTATTAATGAAAGTCATAATTCATATCATATATTATTTATACATAGAAAATAGATTTCAATTTTTTGATACATATTTTTAATGAAGTATTATGCATATAATAGAAAAATAACTTGTGTCATAATAATAATTATTTTTAGGTGAAAATATGGATTAATCAAGAGTATTATCCCATTAAAAACATACGAATATATAATCTTTATATAAGATATATTTATTATCATTCTTAATGATTATTTATATCGAAAGGTTTGTTGTTATTTATTCATTAATGTGGTAGATGAGTACCTATGATCACTTAATAAATTTTTGACATTTCAGTAAAAATATTAAATAAGTTATATATTATAACTTATTACATTAAGTGGATGTGTATATTTTAATTTTTGTTTTTATAAAAAATATTATTTTTAAAATTAAATTATTATTTATGATGATTGTATAGTTAGAATGTAGAGTATAAATAATAAAAATAATGGATTGTTAATAATAGATGGAATGATTGACAGGTGCATTATAAATAGAGATGTAAGCGTGATGTGATTTGTTGAAAATAAGTATTTATTTTAAAGTGTATTTAAATAAAAATTATTATTTTTTTATTTTTAAAAATTAAAAAAGAATTTGATCTTTAATAAGTTAAAAATTGAAAATTGGAAGGTATTTGAATTTTTTAAGAAAATTTTCATTTAAGGATATTTAACTATAGTATAAAAATTACCTTTATGTTAGTAATTAGATTATCTAATATTATTTGTTGATCGATAGTGATGATTAAGAATTATTAAAATTTTTGTTAAATTATTATTATTTTTGATGATATTAATAATTAAAAATATGCATACTCTAAAATGGGTAAAGATATTATCTATCCATGATAGATAGTGTGGAAAATTATTAATTATAGTTGTTGATTGATCGTATGTAGTGTATTTAAAAATATAAGCAAAGTGCTATTTATTTGATGTTTAGTGAATTGATTTGTGATTTTAGCATTAATATATGAATATTGTTGTATTGTTAAAAGTGATAAGATATAGTTGACATTAAGTTTAAATTAGTGACCCCTGATGTTAGTGTGCATTAAATTATAATTGATATATACATTAAAGTTATATGCATTACAATAGTAAATAATATCAATTATTATTTTTTATTATTTTTTAAGTTTTAGTATTGAAATCATAAGAATACGTGTATTTATATTAGGCAGTTACAAATAGAATAGACCTCATATTTTTATAATAAATAAAAAATAATTTCTTAAGTTTGTATAGATGCTGCTGATTATTAATGTTTCTCTATTTAAGAGGGTTGATACTTCTACACTAACTAATTATATAATAGATTATATAATTAATCAATTTTTATTTTTATTGTACATGAATATAATTGTACTGATTAAAAAAGATTACAATTAATTTTGATATATTTAAGTATATGTTTTTTGAGGTATGTTATTATGCTTGAATTAACAATTAAAATAAAATCTTTTCAGTATAGAACATTATAGCCGATAGATATAATAATATATATATATCTTAAAAAGAATGGTTATTTATAGTATTTATGCTAAAAAATAAAAAATTAGATCTTATTTATTTTTCATATTTAGATAAATATTGTAGCATCAAATACTGATATTTCAGGAATGAGATATATAATCTTTTTTATTTATAGTTGGAAGGATATTATCGTATATTTCTATTTTTTAGAAATATAGAGTTTTTCATATTTATGATATATATAATAATTATATAGAAAATATTCTATTTAATAACGGAAATTATTGATATTTTTTGGTTATTTTTTGAATATTTTATATTGTAATTTATTTCTTAGAAAAATGAAAACAACAATTAATTAAGTTATATTAGTTATTTTAGTTTAAATAATTCATTGTTTAAATGCATAATGCAATATAAATGATTGATATTTTGAAATAAAAATAACAGTAAAATAATAATTGTATGGCATAAAGATATGAGAACATAATTCTGCGTTTCTCTGTTATTATAATTATTCAAATGGTGAAAATTATGAACGTGGATGAGATTAAAAGTATTTTATTAAAAGATTTATCATTAAATGAAGCATATGTCTCTTTGTATGAGGATAATTATCAAATTATTGCTGTAAGTCATATTTTTTCTGATGGTATGACTGAATTAGAACGGCATAAAATTATATATGCTCCTCTTATGAAGTATATATTAAATAATGAAATTCATTCAATATCTATTCAAGCATTTAATCCTAAAGAATGGAATAAAAAGCGTGGATTATGCGATGTATGAAGTAGTTTTTAATTAATATGAATTAATTATAATAATTGATATTAGGTCATGACAGTGGATAGATTTTATATTCATGGTCCTACTCCTTTAAGTGGCGAAGTGAGTATATCAGGTGCTAAAAATTCTGCATTACCAATTTTGTTTGCTACGTTATTAACTGAAGAACCTGTAGAAATTTTTAATGTGCCTAAATTAAAGGATATTGATGTTACTATAAAATTATTAACACAACTTGGAGCAAAAGTGGATCATTGCGATGTAGTTTTTGTAGATACGAGCAGTGTTAACACGTGCTGTGCATCTTATGATCTAGTTAAATCAATGCGTGCTTCCATTTGGGCATTAGGACCATTAGTAGCACGGTTTGGAGAAGGTAAAATTTGGCTACCTGGAGGATGTTCAATTGGAAAAAGATCAGTAGATTTACATGTTAACGGTTTAGAGCAGTTGGGAGCAACAATTATCTTAGAAGAAGAGTATGTTACAGCTTCTGTGAATGGACGATTGCATGGTGCTCATATTATTATGGATAAAATCAGTGTTGGAGCTACGGTTACTATCATGAGTGCCGCTGCATTAGCAGAGGGAGTTACTATAATTGATAATGCTGCTCGTGAACCAGAGATTGTTGATACTGCTAATTTTCTTATTATGTTAGGAACTAACATTAACGGAGCTGGAAGCAATAGAATTACTATCGAAGGGGCTCAAAAATTAGGAGGAGGAAAGTATTCAATTATGCCAGATCGCATTGAAACTGGTACCTTTTTAGTTGCTGCCGCTGTTTCACGTACAAATGTAGTATGTTTGGGATCTCGTCCGGATACGTTACGTTTTGTGATAAAAAAATTACGGGAATCTGGAGCTGATATTAATATGGGTAAAGATTGGATCGGTTTGAACATGCATGGGAAAAGACCTAAAGCTGTTACTGTATGTACTAAGCCATATCCAGGGTTTCCTACTGATATGCAAGCACAGTTTACTTTATTAAATATAGTCTCCAAAGGAACGGGAAAAATTATAGAAACTATATTTGAAAATAGGTTTATGCACGTACCAGAGCTTGTTCGTATGGGAGCTCGTATTAAAATATTAAATAATATGATTGTTTGTCATGGTGTTGACTCATTAGTTGGTACTCAAGTCATGGCAACGGACTTGCGGGCTTCTGCAAGTTTAGTATTAGCTGGTTGTATTGCTGAAGGATTGACGATAGTGGATTGTGTATATCATATTGATCGAGGATATGATCATATTGAGAAAAAGTTAAAAAATATGGGAGCTCATATAAAACGAGTTACTAATAAATAATATTGTTATCAGTCTGTAACAATTTTTATTTCGATGATTTTCAGTGATATTCTTAGAAGATATATTTCTGAGTTAATTAAGTGTACCGAATAATCACAATTTATTTTAATATGTATTAAAAACATGATTTATGATAGTTTTTAAAATATTAATTAAAATTATTCATATATTTATGATATTTAATTTTTAATGCGTTGAAATATCAATTGTAATTGATATGATTTTATGAAGTATGAGTTTAATACCATTTTTTAGCTGTGTCGTTGTTTAAAACAGAGTAAAAATCAACGAAGTAGTAAGAATATGTTTGTATCTCCACGCATAATATTAAGTGCTATAACTGATGGTTTTTCGTTTAAAATTTTACGTAATTGAGATAAATTGTGCACTTTCGTACGATTTAGCCCGACAATTATATCGCCTTTTTGTAGGCCAATAGAGTAAGCTGGAGAATCTTTTACTACGTCTTCAACCTGCACTCCTTTTGTTCCATCTTTTAAATATCCATTACTTAGAGAAGCTCCTTGTAATGCTGGGGTTAACATTTCTTCACTGGTACTCACAGAGGTGCTATCATCTAATAGAACTGATACTGTTTGTATTTTCCCATCTCGTAATAATCCTAGTTTTATACTTTTACCTGGAGTAGTAGTACCAATTTTCACCCTTAATTCTGCAAAATTTTTTATTGGTTTTCCTTCTATGGATACGATAATATCCCCCGCTTTAATATTTGCTTTAGCGGCTGCGGTACCCGGTAGCACCTCGCTAACAAATGCACCGCGCTGCGCATCGATATTGAGTGCTTTAGCGATATCAGCGGTTAATTCTGTGCCTTTTATTCCTAATTGACCTCGTTTTACTTCTCCAAATTCAATTAATTGTTGGCTTAAATTTTTCACAATGTTGCTAGGAATAGCAAA
This sequence comes from Blochmannia endosymbiont of Camponotus modoc, assembly GCF_023585785.1. Lineage (NCBI taxonomy): Bacteria > Pseudomonadati > Pseudomonadota > Gammaproteobacteria > Enterobacterales > Enterobacteriaceae > Candidatus Blochmanniella > Blochmannia endosymbiont of Camponotus modoc. The sequence continues at coordinate 524,744 of NZ_CP097765.1, read as the reverse complement.
ACCGATGCCAATATTTCCTCCTCCAGGCGCTAAAATAGCAGTATTAATCCCAATTAATTCTCCATGTAAGTTTACTAGAGCCCCTCCAGAATTTCCTCTATTTATGGAGGCATCAGTTTGTATGAAATTTTCTAATCCTTCAAGGTTTAAACCACTTCTTCCTAATGCTGATATAATACCAGAAGTTGCTGTTTGACCTAATCCAAAAGGATTGCCAATCGCAACAGCAAAATCACCAACTTTTAAAATATCAGAATCAGCCATTTTTATTTCAGAGAGATTTTTAAATTTTAATAATTGAAGTAATGCTAAGTCAGTTTGTTCATCATGTCCTACCAGTTTAGCGTTAAATTCGCGACCATCGTTAAGTTGTATTTTAATTTTATCTGCACCATTGACAACATGGTTGTTGGTAATAATGTAGCCTTTGTTAGCGTTAATAATCACTCCTGATCCTAGTCCTTCGAATGGTCTAGATCCAAAATTTCCTCCAGGGATATCTGGTCCAAAAAAATATTTAAATTCTTTAGGCAATGTAAGTCTTCTCGCAGGTTGAATACCTTCAACATGCACACTTACTACTGCTGGCAGTACTGTATCCAACATGGGCGCTAAACTCGGTAAGAGTCCCGACATTTCTGTAGAAAATGTTGTATGATTTATAGAAGATTCAGCATATGAGATTCCCAATGTGAATAATATACTTAATATTTTTAGGAAATGTGTTATCTTCATAGGTAATTAATTTAATTAGTTATATTGTAATCAAGAATAATATTGTTTTAAAAATTGTTCATAAAGTCTTAATGACTAAAATTCAAATTTCTATTTTATTTTTTGGTAACTTTTAATGTCCACAACAGATTTAGGCAGATAAATTGCCTATATTACACATCATTATACTATGCATAGTATAATAAGACGTCGAATAATTTATATAAATTAATAAAAGTTTCCTTATATTATTATTCATTATCATGATTTTTTATTGTATTTTCCGTATTACTGGAATAATCTAACGGTGCTTCTATTGGTAATTGTTCGTGTTTTATGATTGTTTTTTTTGTATTAAATTCGTGTATGTTATCTTGTATATGTGTATTTGGTAAAAAAAAATTAGCGCTTCTTTTGACATTATGATATAATTGACGGTAATCATCTTCTATTTTATTTAATAATTTTATAGTGTAAATAAAGTGATTACTTAATTCTTTTTGGTATTCATTTAGTTTAACTTTTTTATCTTGTAATTCGTTATATAATTTTTTTTGATCATGTAATAAATAGCGTGCTTTATAATACATTATAAATGCTCCTATAATAATTCCAATTATTAAGCTTGCGAATATACATATCCATATCATGATAATACTCCTAAATTTATTTTATTTATGTGTTCATTTTTGTATGTTAACTGATTGATATATAATTTTTTGCATATGTTCATATGTTATACTATAATAATTCAAGTAGTAAGTATCCAATCCTTGATTAGCTAATATGTACATTGTTCAGTATAATTTTATTCTACTTAATTTTCTTTATCAATAAGTATTCGTATAGAATGCTATGAGATAAGTAAATAGATAGAGGTTTTAGTAATATTTTTTAAAATAAATATTTGAATAATTTTAAAAATGAAATAATGTTAAACTGTTGCTTAACTATATCAATTATTTGTTTTAATTGATATATATGTACTATAGACTAAGAATATTGTATGAAGTAAATACTAACGTATACTTATTTTAGATTCGAAGATGTTAGAGAAATTTGGTTTTAATAGCAGTACGCGAGCCCTATATCAATCAGGTATCTTATTTTTATATTTATTAATTACTTCATATTTAGTTGATATGATTGAATTTTTATATTGAGTTGGATTTATCTTTATGAAAACTTTTATGGCAAAATCACATGTAATTAGGAGAGCATGGCATATTATTGATGCTAAGAATAAAATACTTGGTCGTTTATCTACCGCGATTTCTAGATATTTAATTGGTAAGCATAAAATAGAATATACTCCTCATGTCGACATTGGAGATTATGTTATTGTTTTAAATGCAAAAGAGGTATCTGTAAGTGGTCATAAACGTGATGATAAAATATATTATCATCATACTGGATATATTGGAGGTATTAAGCAATTAAATTTTAAAAGTATGATAAATAGATATCCTGAAAAGGTGATTGAAATTGCAGTAAAGGGTATGTTACCTAAAGGTCCCTTAGGTCGGATGATGTATTGTAGACTTAGAGTGTATTCAGGAAATGTACATGCGCATGCTGCTCAAGAACCTCAATTTATAGATTGTTAATGAAGAAAAAAAGATGGAAAATAAAGTATGAATTTAAATCAATATTATGGTACTGGACGCAGAAAAACTTCTTCTGCTCGAGTGTTTATTAAATTTGGGATAAGCAATGGAAGAGTTATTATAAATAAACGTACATTAGATCAATATTTTCCTAGAAACAATACACAGGCAACCATTATTAGGCCTTTGCAAATTACTAATTTATTAGATAAATTAGATATATATATTACTGTAAAAGGAGGAGGTATATCTGGTCAGGCTGGCGCGATATGTCATGGAATGACACGTGCATTATTGCAGTACGATGAGAAATTACGGGGTGTATTGCGATCAGTTGGGTTAGTTACTAGGGACTCTAGAGAAGTAGAAAGAAAAAAGGTGGGTTTACGTAAAGCACGAAGGCGTCCTCAGTTTTCTAAGCGTTAATATTTTTTTTATATAACATATGTATTAGTTGGTATTAGATCAATAATTATGTATAAAATTATTATCAAGAATAAAAAATTTTAATGAACATTAGATATAATTAATCTACAAGTGCGGTTGATGATTCAATTGAAGACATTATATTTTTATTGCGTTATATCAAAATTTAAGTGTATTGAACAAGTATTGATTACAATTGGTAGATATGTATTTCTTAGAGAAGATTAGCAATCTAATTTTATTTTTTATTCATTATTTTCAATATTGTAAGTCAAATTTAAAGATAGGCATAATATTCAATCTCGGATATTATATTTTTTGATGTTTATTTGAGAATAATGTTAAATGATTAGTAATAAGGATATGTTTATCACAGGAGAATACAATCCTTTATTATGATTATAATTGTTGTTTTATATGAGATTTTTGTTATTTGGGTATATTATTGTAATTTACAATGGATTTCGTTTTAATAGTGGTTACATGGTAATCATGTAATTTTACTTGATACAACAAGAAGTCACTATTGTTCTGTTCATATAGATGAAAATTATTTTTGATATGACAATATACGATATTTTTTAGTGAAAATTAGAATTAGTTTAATTTAAATGCAAGGAGAAAACACATTCTTATCACAAACGATGTGATTTACATAATTTATGGAGAAGTCCCAACAATATCGTTTATATATTATTTGAATTGATGCATAGGGTGAGATTATTAAAATTTTTAATGTTATTGTTAATTTTTATTTAATTAATTAGACGAATTTTATTCATTTAATATGAATTTATGTATTTGTTACCGTTGATTATATATAATAGTAGTTGTATGTAATTGTTGTATTAATTGGTATTTAGTCAGTGAGAGTTTATTCATGGTGTATCATTTTAACTATCATTAGTTTAATAAATTTAATAAGTGTATTCTTATTCCACAAGGACATTATTTTTGTAGATTAGATATTTTATTGGATTTGTGAAATGGATTCTCAAGAATTGATTATGGGTGTAAATGAAAACATAATATAAAATTCAAAAAATTTGAAGTTTATCGATAAGAGTATCGTTGTGTTGTATATTTGTAAGTGTATTTAAAATAAAGCAAACTTATAAATATGTAAATTAAGTGTGTTATTTAATTTTTTTGTGTGTAGTATGTTCTTCAATTACAGTTGTTTTATAGTTTTACCTCTGAGTCTTAGCGAACAATAGCCGTTATTAAATATAGTAGAAATTAAAATGTTATTTTTATATGTAGTATTGAATGGGAATAAATTAAAAGATGGCTAAAAAATTAGGTATTAAAATTAATTCCTAATAATAAATATCATAAGAGTAAATATTTTTATATAATATTTGTAGGCATTGTTTACATGTAGACTTATGTAAAAAGTTTTAAAGGATGTGATAGTAGATAGCATAATGTACGATCTTATAATTACGCTAAATTTTAAGTAGTATAGGAAAAAGCGGTAAATACATTTTTTACTCCGTCTATTGCATGTGCTATTTTTTCAGCGTATTTACTTTCTTCATGAGTAACTTGTCCCAAAAGAAATACTTCTTTGTTTTCTGTAATTATTTTAATATTGGAAGCATGTATATCGTTTTTTATAAAAAAAATTAAGTGTATTTGAGCGCTAATCCAAGCATCTGTAAGAATAGATTGTATGCATATTGGTTTATCTTGACGAATTGCATTATAAATATTTTTTGTCCCATTAATTTTTATTACTATTTTTATAGCTTCTTTAGCGTAAGACATAGAAGGAGTTTGTCCAGTCAATAACACATTGCCTTGGTATACAGTGGTTTTTATTCTTGTTGATTTTTTAATATGTTTGTTTTTTTTAAGAGCATGAGCAATATGATTTTCTAAGATATTATCATCTAATTGAGTGCCTATAGTACGAGGATCATTCCATGTTGTAGTTATAAATGCAGCAGTTCCAATAGCTAACATACCTGAACAACAAGATTGCAACGTCAATATAGCGAATAAAATTAATAATATATGTGATATATGTATATGACATGAAATATTCATGTGCACGCATTCACGCATTCAAAACCGAAAAATATAATACTAATGTTAGTTTTTATCAGATTTATGAATAGACTTATTTTAAATACTCTGTTTTGAGATAAAGAGCTAGTAATAGTAATTATGTCATAGACATAGTATAATATAATCATTAAAGTATATGTAAAAGTTATAATATATTTGTAAAATTATTTTTAATATTTAATGATATTTACAATTTGTTTTTAGAGTATACCATATTAATAGGGGATTTCATTGAAAAATGATGTTACAATCGAAGGTTGTTGTCATTTAATGTTGTCAAACATATCAAAAATATGTTTTGAGAGCTGCAAACTAGAAATATATTAGAATTTTTTAACAATAATAAGATTAATTCATAAAATTTAATATTATTTATCTGGAATATTTGTAGTGTAATTTAGTTACAACAGATAATGGAGTTGAGTTATTTGTTTTTTTATAAAAATTCCGTATTAGAATGATTAATTAGTATGTTGAAGATTTTAGTAAAGAATGTGCAAATATTTTTTGTTTATTTTATAAGTATGAGATCCATTGTAGTAGATGTTGATATGTGAAGAATATGCTACCATCAATACCCAATTTTGTATCTGCGTTGTATATAGTGCCGACTCCTATTGGAAATTTACAAGACATTACGTGTCGGGCTTTATCAGTATTACGTCAAGTAGACTGTATTGCAGCAGAGAATACACGTCGTACTCGTATATTATTGGATTTTTTTTCTATTCATACGTCTTTATATATATTACATCAATACAATGAATACAAAAGAATACCAATGTTGATTTCAAAACTACAAGGAGGATTAAGTATCGCTTTGGTTTCTGATGCAGGTACTCCATTGATTAATGATCCAGGATATTGTTTAGTGCAATCTTGTCAGAAATTAAAAATTCGAGTTATTCCTTTGCCTGGACCATGTGCTGCTATTACTGCATTGTGTGGATCTGGTTTACCATCGGATCGTTTTTGTTTTGAAGGATTTTTACCACATAAACATAAATTACGCATAGATCGTTTGCGAGATTTATCAGAAGAATCACGTACGTTAATTTTTTATGATGTAAAACATCGTATAATAGATACTTTAAAAGATATGGTTAGCGTTTTTGGGTTAGATCGTCATGTTGTGTTAGCTCGAGAATTAACTAAAATATGGGAATCTATTTATGGAGCTCCTGTTGGTCAATTATTATCTTGGGTACAAAAAGATCATTCCCGGATTCAAGGAGAAATAGTTTTAGTTGTAGCAGGAAATTGTTTGAAAAAGAATGAATTGTCCCCAAAAATACTTCAGGTCATGCGATTATTAGCATCTGAATTACCTGTAAAAAGAGCTGCAATTTTAGCAGGATATATATATGGTGTAAAAAAGAATATGCTTTATAAGAAATATCTAGATGAAAAATTAAATAAGATTAACGATCAGATGTCATTGATTGATGACATAGCATAGAAAGAATGGTTATAATATACCTCGAGGAGTTAGCTAGACAATCGCTGCTTCTTTGTGTTTACAGTAATTATATAGTTGCTGTAATTACAAATGAAGGGGAGGAAAGTCCGGGCTCCATAGGGCAGAGTGCCAGGTAACACCTGGGGGATACCAATCTACGACAAGTGCAACAGAAAGAAAACCGCCGATAATTATTTTTACAATATGTTGTTATAGAAAATAATATGGGTAAGGGTGAAAAGGCGTGGTAAGAGCACACCATCCGAATTGGTAACAGTTCGCGTTATGTAAACTCCACTCGGAGCAAGGCTAAATAGAAGTTCAACAGTATGGCCCGTACTGAACTTGGGTAAGCTGCTGAAACTAGCGTGTGAATGTTAGTTTAGATGAATGATTGTCCGAGACAGAACCCGGCTTATCGGTTAACTCCTTTTAAAAAATTTTAAATATAATCATCGTGTATGCTGTTGTTGTATTTCATAATAAAGGATATTTTTAGCATTGCATATCTAAATAATGCTTCTTCAGGGAAGATTATTGAAAATTATATTTAGATGGTAATCAAAATTACATGTAATAATTCATAAGTTGTTGATCATAATATATTTTATGAGAAATGGTTGTTGTTTTTAGAATGGATATGTTTTGTGCATAGTGTAAGTCAATTTTTAAAGATTGAATTAATAATTGGAATACATATTTTTTTAAACTACATTTAATAAGAATAAAATAATAGTAGTATTTATCGAAATACATTATGATGTAAGAAGATATAAATAGATATCAACATATAATATTGATATGCGCTATAAAAATTATAGATTGGTTGTTTTTATAACGATTTTTCCGAAAAAAAAATTGAGAATTATAGTAATTAATTAGAAATTATTCATTCTGAAATGGAATCAGAGTGTTATTTTAGATTTTAATGGGATAGTATATTTAAACTATTAAAGGAAAATTCATTGAATTGGAGTAAATATTATTAATATAAATTACATTTGTTTAAATAATTAGATATTTTGTGCGCTATGGAATTTAGTAAGTAATGAATATTTTAAAAGAATTACTAAATGTAGTTTTATGGCAAAACAATATTGTGTTTTTTCCTAATGTGAGATTAGCATTAGCTATTTATTCGTTAGCATTTCTTATTCTTTTTTTGGAGAATGCTATTATTCCAGCTGTTTTTTTGCCTGGGGATAGTTTGTTAGTGATATTAGGGGTATTGGTTGCACAAGGTGTTTTAAACTTTACTATTACTTTAGGAATTTTAACAATAGCTGTAAGCTTAGGCAGTTGGATTAGTTATTTACAAGGTAAATTTTTGGAGAATAACAAAATTTTAAAACGTTGGCTATCTCTTTTACCTAATACATTTTATCAAAGAGCGAATTATATGATCCAGAGACATGGATTGTCTGCTCTTTTTATTGGTCGCTTTATAGCGTTCGTGCGAACAGTTTTACCTATTATTGCAGGAATATCTGGATTAAGTTCTTTTCGTTTTCAATTATTCAATTGGATCAGTTCGTTTTTGTGGGTGTTTGTATTTATTGTGTTAGGGTTCTTTTTAGAACGACTAGAATTTTTTACTACATATTATAATTATAATATGTAGTAAAAAATTAATTATATATCAATAATAAGGAGAAATATAGATTTTATATTTTTTGATAACAGGAATGGTCATGTGTACCATTCTGGTACGTTTTTTATTAAGAATAAAACATCATATTTTTGATTGAAGAACAACTGATTTTTTAAAATACTTTAAAATATAAGGAATGGCCCCTGCTGGATTTGAACCAGCGACCAAGCGATTATGAGTCGCCTGCTCTAACCAATCTGAGCTAAGGGGCCTTGATGACTATCATGATGACATAAAGAGCATTCACATTATATTAATAATCTCACCTCATGTACATAATAACTTGTTTCATTTATTAAATAAAATATTATGTATCGTACATAATATAATATTTTTTATTAATTTTAATCTTTGCTACATTATTTGGTTTTTTATTTATTGATGTGTTTGATTATCATAATGTATATCATTTTTTACAATAAAAATTCTTTTTATTTTTTATGTTATACATTGAATAATGTATATATAAAACTATATTGACATCATGCTCATATAGAAACGATTAGTCATGTTTTCTAGATTATATTTACTTAATCATCCAAAAAGCTTCGCAATATTTCAGATCGACTAGGATGACGTAGCTTTCTTAAAGCTTTTGCCTCTATTTGACGAATCCGTTCACGAGTTACATCAAATTGTTTACCTACTTCTTCTAGAGTATGATCAGTATTCATATCAATACCAAACCGCATACGCAATACTTTAGCTTCTCTTGGAGTCAATCCGGAAAGTATATCATGAGTAGCAGTACGTAAGTTATCTGAAGTTGCTGAATCTAAAGGTAAATCATGATTAGTATCTTCAATAAAATCTCCAAGATGAGAATCTTCATCATCTCCTATAGGAGTTTCCATAGAAATAGGTTCTTTAGCAATTTTTAACACTTTTCTAATTTTATCTTCTGACATAAGCATACGCTCTGCCAGTTCTTCTGGAGTTGGTTCATGTCCTATTTCTTGTAGCATTTGTCGAGAAACTCGGTTAAGTTTATTAATAGTTTCTATCATATGGACTGGGATTCGGATAGTACGTGCTTGATCGGCTATCGATCTAGTAATTGCTTGACGAATCCACCAAGTAGCGTAAGTAGAAAATTTATAACCACGACGATACTCAAATTTATCTACGGCTTTCATTAAACCAATATTACCTTCTTGTATTAAATCTAAAAATTGTAATCCTCTATTTGTATATTTTTTGGCAATAGATATAACTAAACGAAGATTAGCTTCAACCATTTCTTTTTTAGCTCTTCGAGCTTTAGCTTCTCCAATAGACATACGACGATTAATATCTTTCACTTGTTCTATTGTTAGTCCTGTTTCTTTTTCAATTTGATGTAATTTTGATAAACTATTCTGTACATCTTCATCAACTTTATATAATTTTTCTGACCATGATGTGTGCATAGACAAAGCTGTATTAAACCATTTTTTATTAGTTTGGTTTCCTGAAAATAACGCTATGAAATTTTTTTTTGGCATTTTACTAATTTCAACACATAATTTCATAATTAATCGTTCTTGTTTACGTACTCTTTCCATCATAGAGCGCATATTGTTAACTAAATAATCAAATTGCTTTGGAACTAATCTAAATTGTTTAAATATTTCAGAGAGTTTCAAAATTTCTTTTGATGATTTAATGTGATTTCTTCCATTATATTTAATCGTTTTACGTGTTATTTCATACTGATTACGTAGTGCTGTAAATTTTACATAGGCTATTTCTGGATCAATGTTATTTTCATCATTATTTTCTTCTTCATCGTCATCAGGTATTGATTCAGTCGTAACTTCAGCAGTTATGTGATTGATATTTGTGTGTATTGATATATTTTCATTTATATCAGGATCTACAAAACCTGTAATTAAATCTGAAAGGCGTGTTTCACCAGTTTCTACGCGTTTATATTGTTCTAAAAGATAAGTAATTGCTTCTGGATATTCAGAAACTGAACATTGTACTTGATTTATTCCGTCTTCAATTCTTTTAGCAATATCTATTTCACCTTCTCGTGTTAATAATTCTACAGTACCCATTTCTCGCATATACATTCGTACTGGATCAGTTGTTCTACCTAACTCTGAGTCAGCGTTGGTCAATGCTTGTACAGCTGCTTCTGTTGCATCTTCCTCATCATTAGTAGAATTAGTGTGTTCGATTAATAAAAACTCGTCAGAATTAGGGGCTTCTTCCATGACTTGAATACCCATATCATTCATCATTTGGATTATATTTTCGATTTGACCAGGATCTACGATTTCTTCTGGCAAATGATCATTAACTTCGGAAAAAGTTAAGTATCCTTGTTCTTTGCCGAGTGTGACGAGTAACTTAAGTTGTGATTGTGGGTTATGTTCCATAAAATACTCCCACGTTTCAAAATAATATTTATATTTAAAAGTTTAATAGAGGTGTAATGCCCCATCTATCGATGATACGTAGTAAATTATTACAAAAAATAATTTCATTCAGGAGGTATCTTCATGATTGTTTTCATTAGTGACATTAAATCCAAAGAGTTTGTAATTTTTATATTAATGTTTCGATAATGTTTGATTTAATAACCATAATTCTTGACGTTCTTGTGTTGTTAGACCAGATGTACGATCACGAGTAATAAGTAGCTCTTGGCGTTTTTCAAGAGTTAGATTATATAATTTGGTCAAAGCATCAATAAATGTAGTCTCTATCATATCATTTGTAATTAAATGATTCCAATATGCTAGTGATTCAAGTTTTGAAAAAAATTTATTTCCACGATAATGCTCTAATAATTGTGCAGAAGTTGATATTGGATATATTTTGCACAGTTGGATTAAATCAATAAACATTACAATATCATCCTGTTTCAATTGTTCCAATCCTTGTACACTTGGTACTAATTTAGAAAGTCGTGGATTTTGTATTAATAATCCTACCAATACGCGCTCTATTCTGTTATTTATATAACATCTGTTTATTTTATTAGCATATGTAATAGGTTTGCTTGTGAGCAATTGATTTAATTTATTATCATCTAGAATCCCTATTTTGTTGCCTAATTGTTGCAGTAAACATAATTTCAGTGTTTTCCCTGGAATTTTTTTAAGTATAGGTAATATTAAACTACTTAATTTAACTCGACCCGATAATGTTTGTAAATTTGTTTTTTTTGATAATGTTTCAAATAAAAAATTTGATAAATCTTGTGTTTGAGTTAATTTTTTTAAAAAGTTGTCCTTTCCTATTTTACGTATTAATGTATCTGGATCTTCTCCATGAGGCAAAAATGCGAAATGTATTTGACGTTCATCAGTAAGATACGGTAGGGCAGTATTTAATGTACGCCAAGCAGCTTTTTTACCAGCATAATCGCCATCGTAACAACAAATGATTTGATCAGTAATACTATACAACAATCGAATATGATTATCAGTAGTAGAAGTTCCTAAAGCAGCAACTGCATAATTAATGCCAAATTGCGTTAACGTAATAACATCAATATAACCTTCTACTAAAAGTATGCAAGAGAGATTTTTGTGTTTCATACGCGCTTCGTATAAGCCATATAAATGTTGACTTTTTTTAAAAATTTCGGTATCTGGTGAATTTAAATATTTGGGTATTTTTTTTTGAGTAATAACACGACCTCCGAATGCCACAATTCTTCCGGCTATATCTCGTATAGGAAACATCAATCGGTCACGAAAGCGGTCATATTTATATTTTTTTGTATTATTACTAATTAACATGCCTGATTGGTCAAGTAGTTTTTGATCGTACAATGTAAGACTAAATTTTTGTATTATATTATTCCATCTGGGCGGAGCAAATCCAATATTGAAATCATCAATAGTTTTGGTATTTAATCCACGATTTTTCAAATATTTGTAGGCGTATAAATATTTTTTTTGGGTTAAGATATTTTTATAGTATGCGCATAATTTATTCATTAACTGATATAAGTTATTTTTTAGATAGTTATTTTGTTGACAAACGTTTGGATTTTTTTCTATTGAGATTCCGTGCATGATCGATAGTTCTTTGATAGCTTCAATAAATGTAAGTCGATCATAATACATCAAAAAATCTATTACATTTCCATGTGATCCACAGCTGAAGCAATAATAGAACTGTTTTTCGATATTAACAGTAAATGATGGATTTTTTTCAGTATGAAATGGACAACAGGCTAAAAAATTCTTTCCTTGTCTTTTTAAAGGAACGCGTTGACTAATTAAATCAACAATATTAGTACGCGATATTAATTCATTAATTACTGTATTTGGGATTCGGGTAATTGTCTCTCCTTAGCTCATGTTATTGAGAACAGACAATATGATTATTATCATCATGGATGATTGAATGTCATGTATATCACTAAATGCGCTTTAGTATTTTATAATTAGAAAAATAAGTTTTTATTGTTTAATTTCTGCACATGAAAAACCACAATCTTATTTAATACAAGCGAATACGTCTTAAATTTTCTCGAGATAGTTTTTTTATATGACGTTTGATAGCCGATGCTTTGGCTCGTTTACGTTCTGTAGTTGGTTTTTCATAAAATTCTCTACGACGTACTTCAGATAAAATTCCTGATTTTTCACAAGATCTTTTAAAACGACGCAACGCTACATCAAATGATTCATTTTCACGCACTTTAATTATTGGCATATATCTGTCTCTATTATTTAATATTTTGATTTAAGGATTATTGTTACTTATTTTATATAAATAACTATATTTCCGCTATTTTGTAATATAACATTAAATATTATGACATGAAATATAAATAGTGTGAGTATTTTGTAATTGTTAATCAAATATGGGGTATTATATGCGTGTTTTAGGTATTGAAACTTCATGTGATGAAACAGGTGTAGCAATTTATGATCAACATAAGGGATTATTAGTTAATGAAGTATATAGTCAAAATGAATTGCATGCTAATTATGGCGGGGTTGTTCCTGAATTAGCTGCTCGTGATCATGTACGAAAAATAGTTCCTTTAATTTTATGTACACTAGATCGAGCTCGTTTAGAGCCAAAAAATATCGATGGAATAGCATACACTGCTGGACCTGGATTGATGGGTGCCTTATTGGTCGGAGCAACTGTTGGGAGAACACTTGCGTATGCTTGGAAAATACCCGCTATCGATATTCATCATATGGAAGCTCATTTATTAGCGCCAATGTTAGAAAAAAAAGTTCCTACTTTTCCATTTATAGCATTATTAGTATCCGGCGGACACACTCAACTTGTGTCTGCAAGCAATATAGGGGAATATAAAATATTAGGAGAATCTATTGATGATGCTGTTGGAGAAGTGTTTGATAAGATTGCTATATTATTAGGATTAAAATATCCTGGAGGAGCTTTATTATCAAAAATGGCTCAACAGGGTATTTCGAAGCGTTATGTATTTCCTCGTCCTATGACTGATCGCCCCGGTTTGAATTTTAGTTTTTCTGGTTTAAAAACTTTTACTGTAAATACTATTATGTCAAATTCTCATGATGCTCAAACTTGTGCTGATATTGCACGTGCGTTTGAAGATGCAATTATTGAAACATTAGCAATCAAATGTCGCCGTGCCTTGAATCAAACCGGATTAAAATGTTTAGTGATATCTGGAGGTGTTAGCGCTAACCACGCGTTAAGATCGTATCTTTTGAAGATGATGTATACCTTACAAGGAAGCTTGTTTTATCCTAGACCGGAGTTTTGTACAGATAATGGCGCAATGGTGGCTTACGCTGGATTAATTAGATTAAAGGCTGGATTATTTAGTGATTTATCAATTTTAGTAAGACCACGCTGGTCATTAGAAGATCTTCCACGAATAAAGCAATTATTATAATTTACGTATTAGTAATATTTTTATGTTAATTACGCCAAATACGGGTTTCTTTGTGATGCCATAATCGTTTAATATTAGATGCATGCTTTATTACAACTAAAGAAGATATTATGATTATTGGGAGTAAATATTGAGATTGAAAATACCAAGCATAACAAGGTATAATGAACGCAGTAACGATGGCTCCCAGTGAGGAATATCCAAAAGATAGCACAGTCAATGCCCAGGAACTGATCATGACTATAGAAAGATTAAGGTCTATGGTTGTAAGTACTCCAAATGCGGTAGCTACACCTTTTCCTCCATAAAATTTAAAAAATATGGGATACATGTGTCCCATACAGGAAAAAATAGCCGTAGTTCCTAAAAAAATAGGTGAAATTTTCAAATGATATCCTAACCACATTGGAATTGCTCCTTTTAATATATCAAACAAAATCACACTAATTGCAATTTTAAGCCCTGCGATACGTAAAATATTGGTAGCACCGGGATTTTTAGAGCCAAAATTTCTTGGGTCTGGAAAACGCAATATTTTGCATATTAAAATAGCGCTAGATATTGACCCTAAAAAATAAGCAAATATCGTTATTAGAATAGAAAAAAAAATCATAATAATTAATTTATTGAGATTAAATAGCAATTATTACATATATTTTATATGTATATGTGTGTATATTAAACAGTCAATATCATTTAAATAAATAATTTTTTATGTAATTAAAAATATAATATATGATGGATATCTTATTTATCGAGCGACTAACAGTAATGGCGTATATCGGTATAAATGATTGGGAAAAAAATTGTTTGCAAAAATTAATTTTCGATTTGCAATTGTCATGTGATACTGAATTTTTTGCAGATCATCAAAGTATAGTGTCTTATATCGATTATACTCATGTAAATCAAGTCATACTTAGTTTAGTGAGCCAGAAACATTTTTACTTAATAGAAGATGTTGCTAATTTAATAGCAAACACATTAATAAAAAAATTTTGTATTTACTGGGTTCGTGTAAAAGTGAATAAACCTGGTGCAATTCATAATGCTTGTAATGTTGGTATATGTGTTGAACGAAAGAATAAAACGCTTCTCAAGTCTTTAAAAAAAGAGTTAGTTTGTTGAGAAGTATATGGATGTATCTGTAAAATAAGAAAATTTTTAAATAAGTATAATTATTCTTACATATCAATGTAATAACGTGGCAGTGCATATGTCAATGATTTATATTACGTTAAATATTATAGTTTATGTTATTGATTTTGGATCATTAATATTAGATGTACGTAGATTAGCTGTTTCACTGATTTTGGGGATAGTAGAAGGTTTAACAGAATTTCTTCCTATTTCTTCAACAGGGCATATGATATTAGTAGAAAATATTTTAAATTGCATGGATGATTCGGTCATAGCTTTTACTGTGATTATTCAATTAGGTGCTATTTTGTCTATAACAAAAATTTTTTGGAATCAATTATATGGTATGAGTATGATTTGTACAAAAAAAATATTTTTTAAACAACATGATGATGATAGTAATCATTTATGTATTCGGCATATATTTTTAGGGACGTTTCCCGGAATAATGCTAGGTATGATTTTTTACGAAAAAATTGGATTGATTTTTGAGTTAACATATATTATGTATGGATTGATAATTGGAGGAATTTTTTTATTAGTTGGAGAATTATGTGTATCTACTAAAGAACCACGTGTATCACATATCAATAATATAACTTATTTGCAAGCTTTTTTAATTGGGTGTTTTCAATGTTTATCTTTTTGGCCGGGATTTTCTCGTGCTGGTGCTACTATCGGAGGCGGATTAGTAGTTGGGCTGAATCGGCGTATATCATCAGAGTTTTCATTTTTTTTAGCGGTGCCTATTATATTTGGTTCTGCGGTATTAACCTTATATCATTATAGATCTTGTATTGGTCTCATGGATGCTTTGTTGTTGATAGTGGGTAGTGCCATAGCATTTTTTATAGCATTATTTACTGTAAGATATTTTTTGAAAATAGTTCAAAATGTTTCTTTAATTCCTTTTGCTATATATCGATTTTTATTAGCAGGGGGTATTTATTGGGGGTTAATGACATGATTTATGTTGATGTGTTTGATTAAAATTTAAAATTATTAGATATCCGTATTGATTAATGTGCTTTGTGTTGAGTATTAAATAATAGAATTACTGTCATAATAGTAATTATTGTTGTGATTCATATAAAAACATTATTTTTTTGTATATAAATTTAATACCATTAAAAGTAGCTATTATATGTGTTTGTAGTTTGTTTTTAGTTATGCATGTTTGTTTTAAGTTATTTGATTATTTATAGTGCTTTTAAATTTTGTATATACATATTTTTATATTTGTTTATTTTTCCATGAATTTAAAGCATGTAAACGTCTGGCGTATAATTCCTTATTTATGTTTGATCCGGTGAATCCATCTTTAATAATGTCTGCAGTGGAAATTTTTTTAGTAATGGTAAAGGCTGTGCGTAGTAAATTTTCTTGATTAAGTGAATAATTGTTATAATTCTCCCATCTTATTGTATTGGATTGACTAACCAAAATAATTTGATCTATTCTGCTTGGGCGGCGCCAACAATCAAAAACATGAAATAAGGTCATTAGCATTTTAGGTTCCAATATTTTTACGTTATATAAATAGTCGTGATATTCTGAGGTAATTTTTGAAAAATTACGAATTTCATGTGGTATTTTGAATCTATTGCATAAATCGTGAATTAAAGTAATCCCTAATTTTCTGTGATCATGATGTTTGATATCTTTGTTTTTTTTATTAAGAGGGATTCCTTTTCCTAAATCACGACATAGAACAGAAAAACGTACATTGATATCATCTGTTAAGTAAGCAGCTTTTGAAAGCGTTGTCATGGCATAACAACCAGTGTTAATTTTTGTGCAATATTGGGTTGGAGTAGGTATATCAAATAATGCATCTAATTCAGGAAATAAAATCTTTAAGGCTCCGCAATGCCGTAAGACCGTAAAATATACTTGTGGATTATCTGTCATCAAAGCTTTTTTTGTTTCTGTCCATATACGTTCTGGAGATAACGATAGTAATTCATGAATCATTTGTTTCATTAATATTAGTGTTTCTGGAGCTATAGTAAAATTTATATGTGCGAATCGTGCAGCAAAGCGAGCGACTCTTAATACTCGTAGGGGATCCTCATGAAATGTATGAGAAACATGCCGTAACAGTCGTAATTTTATATCTCGTTGTCCGTGATATGGATCAACAAGATTTCCGTGTGAGTCATAAGCCATAGCATTAATAGTTAAATCTCTACGATATAGATCTTCTTCAATAGTAATTGAAGGGGCTGTATAACAAGTAAATCCAGTATATCCTCGACCAGATTTTCGTTCAGTGCGTGCCAATGCATATTCTTCATGGCTTTCTGGGTGTAAGAATACCGGAAAATCTTTTCCGACTTGTTCATAGCCTATATTTAACATTTCTTGAGGACTAGATCCTACTATTACCCAATCTTTTTCTTGAATTGGTAGTTTTAATAATGTGTCTCGTACAGCGCCACCCACTAAATATTTTTCCATTGAGCAATTCTCAATCAAATGATTTGCATATTAAAATGCTATTGATTAATTAAAAATGAAAACTATTTCATATAGAATATAATTTTAAAAATAAAATATAGTGATTTTTTTGTTTTTATTAATTATATTAAATAAAAATTTTTAAACAATTATTTTGGTAGTAATTAATCAATTCAATTAATTAATTGATACATCAAGTTACATATAGTACAGATAATTTCATACATAAAGCATCAATATGGATTGTAGTCTAAGACAGAATATTATTCTTAATTTTTTGAAAATATAAATTAAGTTGTATTTTAAACAGCGTTAATAAATGCATTAGAGTTGTTTGTATTATGATTTTTATTGCTTACAAAATAATTTAATTTATTAATAATTTTAATTGTTATTAATGTATAATCAACTATGTTTTTATTTGTTCAAGGTGTTTATTGGGTAAATTATGACTGTTATTTTTCCAAATTTTTCTAAATCGAGTGTATTAATTGTAGGGGATGTTATGTTAGACCGATATTGGTATGGGTCTACCGATAAGATTTCCCCAGAAGCACCTGTTCCAATTGTTAAGATCAATAAAGTTATAGATCGACCAGGTGGAGCTGCCAATGTTGCAATGAATATTGCTTCTTTAGGTGCTCGATCAAGATTATTAGGATTAACTGGAGTTGATGAAGCAGCCAAAATTTTAAAAAAGCAACTTAACGAATCAAATATAAAATGGAATTTTATCTCAGTTAGAACATGTCCTACTATAATTAAATTACGAGTAATGTCACGTAATCAACAACTTATTAGATTAGATTTTGAACAATATTTTAATAATGTTGATACCACGAAATTACTTGAACAAGTGGAATTGTATTTACCAAAATATAAGGTATTGGTGTTGTCTGATTATGCCAAGGGTTCTTTAAACTGCATAGAAGAGATTATTAAATTGGCACGTTATATGAATGTACCGGTTATCGTAGACCCTAAAGGTATACAATTTTCCCGTTATAAAGGCGCTACTTTATTAACTCCTAATATATCAGAATTTGAATCGATAGTAGGATCTTGTCGTAATGAAAAAATTTTGATAAATCGAGCTCAAGAAATTATAATTGATTATAATTTATCAGCCTTATTGATTACACGCTCTGAAATGGGTATGACTTTATGCACACGATATGCAGCTCCGTTATATTTTTCAACGCAGACAAAGGAAGTATACAATGTAACTGGTGCTGGGGACACAGTAGTTGGTGTGTTGTCAGCAGCATTGTCTTCTGGTAAAAGTTTGGAAAAAGCATGTTTTTTAGCTAATTTGGCCGCCAGCGCGGTAATAAAAAAATCTGGGACTTCTACTAGCAATGTAACTGAAATGAAAAATATCATGAATAGTCATATATGTACTACTTTGCCTGTCGGTATATTAGATGAGAAAACGTTAAAACAGACAATATCTGTAGTTCGTAATAGAGGTGAAAAAATAGTTATGACTAATGGTGTCTTCGATATATTGCATTCTGGTCATGTAAGTTATTTGACTAATGCTAAAAAACTTGGAGACAGATTAATTGTGGCCGTAAACAGTGATGGCTCAACGAGACGTTTAAAAGGTAAAACAAGACCTATAAATACTTTAGAACAACGTATGTTTATATTAGCTGCTCTAGCAGTTGTAGATTGGGTGGTGCCTTTTTATGAGGATACACCCTCAAGATTAGTTGCATACTTGTCTCCAGATTTTTTGGTAAAAGGCGGTGATTATCATGTATGTGATATCGAGGGAAGTCAAGGAGTGCTGAATAGTGGAGGAACAGTTCGTGTGTTAAATTTTCAAACTGGTTGTTCTAGCAGCAATATTATTAATGCTATTAAACGTAAAAATTGAAAAGAATGTACGGTAATTTATCTTAAATATGTATTTTTAGTATGATCTTAAAATATAAAGAATATTTAGGTCATGAGATGCGCGCGTGAGTGGGCAATCCTCGGATATGAGTAAGGCATAAATGTATTGTTGATATGATACGGAAGTTAATATAATTATTCTATTTATGACAATGTAGTTAAAAGAGAGTTGTTTTATCCTTTTTATTAATATATTTGACGGTTTTAATTTGTGTTTATATTGGTTTGTAATATTTTATAATTTTTATAATTGTTTCGTTTTTATTATGGTTTGCAATAATATTATGTAGGTACATAAAATTATTTTGATTCTCTATAATTCGTATTTACTCATCTAATATTATAATAATTTCGAGATACTTCTATTTAAATTATATGTAATATTTTAAATAATGTTTAGAATAAATTCATATGAATGAAATCAAATTTTTTGATTTTCAAAATTAATATATCAATGTTATTAATTATTTTAATATATGTAGTATTACTCATAATAAATAGTGTTTTAATATAAATTTTGATTTATTGAAACATATCAGATGTGACAAGTTTTGTATACATAGTGTCTATGTATACAGAGTAAAAATGGTTTAGTGCATACAAGTTACATTTAATCATAAAAATATGAATTTGACAGTATTATCAGTACGATTTTATGAAGATGATTTGATATAATCTAAATACTAGCGGGCGATAGTCTAAATGAGGGATGGAGATATAGATTTAAATCGAATATATATTCGATTTATTAAAATTGTACTTTTATTTTGTAGTTTGAATCGTATTCTTATTGCAATAAATTATGGTATTTAGTGAGGATTTAATTATCATGCACCGGAGGAATGCTTTGTCTGAATTTGGATCGCCTGTAGAGCGTGTCCAAAATGCGTTAAAAGCGTTACGCAATGGACGGGGCATTTTAGTAATGGATGATGAAAATCGTGAGAATGAAGGTGATATGATATTTGCTGCAGAAAATATGACAGTTGAACAAATGGCATTAGCTATTCGTTATGGCAGTGGGATAGTTTGTTTGTGCTTGACAGAGGATCGATGCAAACAATTAAATTTAACAATGATGGTGAAGAATAATAGTAATCGTTATAGAACTGCTTTTACTGTTAGTATAGAAGCAGCAAACGGTATAACTACTGGAGTTTCAGCTGCAGATCGATTAACTACTATTAGAGCTTCTATAGAAGATAGTGCAAAGCCTTCTGATTTAAATCGTCCTGGACATGTGTTTCCCTTACGTGCTCAAAATGGGGGAGTATTAGCTCGTTTTGGTCATACAGAAGCAGCTATTGATTTAACCTCATTAGCTGGATTAAGACCATTTGGGGTATTATGCGAAGTAACAAATGAAGATGGAAGTATGGCGCGTATATTAGAAATAATTGCGTTTGCACGTAGACACAGAATGCCAGTTTTAACTATTTCAGATTTAATAACTTATCGTATTCATATGACTTAATGAAAATCATTGTCCATTAAGTAATAAAGTTTTAAGAATATTTTAAATATATTGCATGAAGAAAATTATATAATTAAATATCATCAATAATGATTGTGTTTTATTCTGTAGTTTTTGAATATATTTCAATAACATATTTATATGACAACATTTTATGTGAATAAAATTTATATATTCTAATCAGGATAGTGTTTTTGACTGAAATTATTATAATTTAATAATTGTTCTGAAAATATTAGCTATAAGAAATGATGTTGTCTTATTAAACATAAATACAATGATTATATAATTTTTTTTAATAACAAGTTCTTAGCGATATGTTCAAGGAGAAAATATGCTTGCCATTATACGTATTATTTTAGTCTTGATATTGTCAATTAATATTTGTATATTTGGTATTATTTATTGTTTATTAAGACCGCGACAGTCATATCACACTGCTCTTTTTGGTCGATTGTTCGGAAGTATGGCTCCTATTTTTGGTATTCAACTTAAAATACGAAATTTATCAAGTAATCAATTACCGAGGCATTGTATATATATTGCGAATCATCAAAATAATTACGATATGATCACAGTATCTTGTGCTGTGAAACCCCGTACAATAATAGTAGGTAAAAAAAATTTACTGTGGATTCCATTTTTTGGGCAACTATATTGGTTATGTGGAAATATATTAATTAATCGTAGTCAAAATACTCGGTCTCATAATATTTTAATACAAAAGGCTAAATCTGTTAAAACGCGCGATATTTCTATTTGGGTTTTTCCAGAAGGCACACGTAGTGCCGGTAGGGGATTATTACCGTTTAAAATTGGTGCGTTTCATGCTGCAATTGCAGCTCAAATACCAATTGTACCTGTTTGTGTTTCTAATATTTCTAATAAAAAAATAAAATTAAATCGTTGGTCTAATGGTTTAGTGATTATTGAAGTTATGCCTCCTATAGAAACTCAAAAATACGAACCTAATAAAGTACGTGACATGACTAAATATTGTTATGAGATTATGAAAGTGAAAATTGATTCATTAAATAAAGAAGTAATTGAATACGAAACACAGATATCTCGATCATTAAAAACACATGTATAAAATAATTTTTAGCTGTGTTGGAGTGGATAGAATTTTTAATCGTTTGTTAGTTTGAATATCTAAAACTAAAAATTACGAGTACATGTACAAATATCATTGATTAGATACTCTTGTAGTTAATGTATGAAGATAAAAATATTTTTAAATGTTAAAATTATTTATGTCATGTCACTATGCATTTATGCGGTTAAGAGCATCTGATAAATCATGGATCAAATCGCTAGGGTGTTCTAATCCCACATGAATTCGAACTAATGTTCCTGTAAAATCTAATGTACCGGAGGGACGTATAGGGCGTAGTTCTTCTACTTGATTAACTAAAATCAAAGATTCAAATCCGCCCCAGGAATATGCAATTTTAAAGTATTTAAAATGATCAATAAAATTAGATAATTGTAAATTATTTAAACGTTTCTTTAGAATAAATGAAAATAATCCGCTAGATCCACTAAAATCTCTTATAAAATATTTATGTCCTTTGCATGTAGATAAAGCGGGATGATTGACTCGTTCTATTGCTGGGTGTTGAGCTAACCAATGAGCAACATGTAGTCCATTCTCTTCATGTTGTTTTAATCTAACATATAAAGTTCGTAATCCACGTGACGCCATGTAAGCGGTGTCAGCATCAACCATTTGCCCCATTAAGTAAGATTGTTCTTGTAATTGATCCCAACAACGTGCATTAGAAACTGCAGTTCCTATCATTCCATCAGAATGGCCTATGATGTATTTAGTACCTGATTGTATCGAAACATCTACTCCAATATCTAATGCTTTAAAAAAAACCCCTGCTGACCAAGTATTGTCTAATAATATGATAATATCTGATTTTTTTTTACGTACTGTTTTCACGATGCTAGGAACATTTTGTACCTCCATCGTTATTGACCCTGGTGATTCTAATATAATTAAACGAGTATTATGCTGAATTAAATTAGAAATATTATTTCCAATTAATGGATCAAACCAGGTAGTGTCTATATTCATTCTTTTTAAAGCATATCGACAGAATTTCTGAGTTGGTTCATATGCAGATCCTGTCATTAATATATGGTCTCCCGGTTGGACAAAAGAAAGGATCGTATGAGTAATTGCTGCTGTACCGCATGGATATAGTATGCAACCAACACCATTTTCTAATTCAGTCATTGATTGGCGTAGGGAAAAATGGGTAATAGTTCCATATCGACCATAGAATAATTTATCAGTCGTACTATGATTGTTCACGGCTTGCTGTTTTTGCTGAATAGAATTGAATACTACTGAAGATGTTCGTTGGATAATAGGATTAATTGCGCCGTATGTATATTTTTGATCCCTTCCAGAAGTAATTAATGTAGTTTCAAATTTTCTCATGATTATTGTATTGAATGGACTAATAATAAAAACTAAATTTATTTGATTATGTTATATAATAAATATTATATTTTTCTTAGTATTATTTTAATATGTTTATATGGATTTTGTTGAATCAAAATTGAATATAATAATAACTTCATATTTTCATCAATTTTAATAGATCTACATGGCGATGTCTAGTATTTAGTGCCTTATAGCATATGTTAATTTCAATTTTTAATTTTATAATAATGATAATTTATAGATAGAGGCTTATGCTTGAAGATCTTTGAATACATGATGTGAATGAGTGTTGTTTTTTCTGAAATTATTTAATTACCATACCTCTAATTGATATTAGAGGTATGGTAATTTTTCTAAAAGAAATTAAAAGGATTTAAAATGGTAAGCATGGAGTATAATTTTTTGTATTATAGAAAAGTTATTTTTTAAATAAAATTATTTGTTTAACATTAGCGGTTGTTAAATGTTATGCAATACATTATATATAATCTCTAAATTTGCTTAGATCGCTGTTACACTAATTTTATTTATTATAGTCCTGTATAACGTACATTAAATTTAATGGGCATTGACTATATTAGTTGTGTAAGCAATGAGAGTTATTATGAGTATGTATCGGAATTGAATCATTATATATATAGATGGTTACACGACATACGAGATTTAATAAACCAGACTAGTAAGTATTGGCTAATAGCAATAGGTTATTATGTTTTCAATGAAGAAATTAATATGATCGTTTTTATGATAATCCACGATGTGGCTGTATAGAAAAAAATGAAATGATCTCAATTGAATACTTATAAAGAGCAAATTTTATTTATGAAAATAATATTTTTTAAAATAATTACAACAATGATTGTGATATTTAAATAATATTAGTTTTTTAATGAAATTTAGGACATTAATGTTAATTTGTTACTTAATTGTTATTGAGTATAATTACAAATTATATTTTTAATGTGTTAATTTTTAACATTTAAATGTTAGTTATTAATTTTTTAATTACATACTTATTAAGTAGAGATAATTTTAGTAATATTTATTTAAAGTATGCGGTTATTCGAATGTATCATTGTAATTTCTTAGTATTCATATTTTGAGCAATTTTAATCAGTTGATACAAAACTACCTATTAAAATATTATTGGTTATTAGAAGACTAATAACCTCAGTAACATGGATTAATAAATGAGGTTGCAACAATTTAAAATTTGTCTTTTTAGAATTTTTAGATATTTTGCACTATATGTGCTGTTTATTTTCAGTCTTATCATTAAAGTAATAGTTTTTATTTGATTTTTTTATGATTTTTATTAATTTTAATTTTTGTTTATTTATACAAACGATGATTTTCTACTAATATTTCATGATTGTTGAGTTTTTATTGATTTTTTATTTTATTA
Source organism: Blochmannia endosymbiont of Camponotus modoc (assembly GCF_023585785.1). Taxonomy (NCBI): domain Bacteria; kingdom Pseudomonadati; phylum Pseudomonadota; class Gammaproteobacteria; order Enterobacterales; family Enterobacteriaceae; genus Candidatus Blochmanniella; species Blochmannia endosymbiont of Camponotus modoc. Next base: position 500,124 of record NZ_CP097765.1, on the reverse strand, counting down.
TAGAAGCTCATTATAATGAGCAACAAAAGATGTCTGGAGTTGCTTTCAGCTTTATGGTAAATTGCATGGATAGGCATGCAATAAGAATAATTATTAATTTATTTAAACGTCAAATCAATTGGACGGGGGTCTTTAAGATGTGCCCGGACTTGGAATTGAACCAAGGACACGAGGATCTTCAGTCCTCTGCTCTACCGACTGAGCTATCCGGGCTTACTAGTTGTATTTATTGCGCATGCATACGAAAGAAATCTAATTGTATTATCTTTATTCTTTTGAATTCGTCAATATATTTTATTATTTGATGGTACATTTCTATCTAAAATTATTTTTAAATAGAAAATAGTTTCAGATAAGATACTTCATTAAAAGAAAGTTTTTATATGTTCCTATTTGTATAGGAAGATTTGGAGAAATTTTAATATAAGATGGTATTTTCTTTTTCTAATTTTTAAATATTATGATTGTAACAAAATTTAAAAATAAAGTTTATTTTTTACAGTATATTAGGTGATGATAGTATTATTGATGTTGCGTTATCAATGATTGTGCTGTTTTTTGTATTCATAGAATATTAGTGCTTCCGTAATACAGATTGCATCCATGATAAATAATTTGGCTCCCCATCTATAATGGGGAGCACTAAAAATTCTGGAACTTTATAGGGGTGTAATTTTTGAATTGTGTTCAACACTGCTTCTTTTAAAGAACTCTGTGTCTTGATTAATAATTGTAATTCATCCTTTTCTTTTAAAGCGTTGCCCCAATAATAAAACGAGCGAACTTCATGTAATAAAGTTATGCATGCCGCTAATTTATGATGCAATAAAGTTTTCGTTAAATTCAAAGCAATGGACATATCGTTAGGTGTGGTACACAAAATTATTATCATTTTTCTCTGTAAACAATGTGGTTGAGCATCTGTTAGGGTATATTACTATGGTGAAATTTTCTAAACAACAGAAAAGAAATGTTTTACCGATTATTTTAATTGTATATTCATTTTAATAATGAGATGATGTTTGTATTATTATTTGTTTATTATACTAGATAATGATTGTGTGTGAAGTACTAAGTAAATAAATATTAACTTTTATTAATTAAAAGAAGATGTACTTATGAAGATACGAATATGTACATATATAAAAAATTTTCTTATCCCCCCTTGAAGCAATCTTGAATGCCCCCATTTTAGGTATTGTCCTGAAGTGGTGAATATTAATAAAATTTGCATATGATGTTTAATGTCATAATTTATTAATGTAGGATGCGAATAGTTAGATAACATAATTAGGGAGCATTAAATGAAAATTCGTCCATTGCATGATCGTGTAATTGTTAAACGTAAAGAGGTTGAATCGAAATCTGCTGGAGGTATTGTGTTGACTGGATCTGCAGCAGGAAAATCTACTCGTGGAGAAGTATTGGCTGTTGGTCATGGCCGCGTTTTGGAAAACGGGGGGGTAAAAGCTTTAGATGTGCGTATTGGTGATACCGTAATTTTCAATGACGGGTATGGTGTAAAAGTGGAGAAAATTGATAATGAAGAAGTATTAATTATGTCAGAAAGCGATATCCTTGCTATCGTTGAGAAATAATTCGCTACTAACTTATTAATTGAACTTGGAAATTTTTAAGGAAAATGAAATGGCAGCTAAAGATGTGAAATTTGGTAATGATGCGCGTGTCAAAATGCTGCGCGGAGTGAATGTGTTGGCTGACGCAGTGAAAGTTACTCTTGGTCCTAAAGGTAGAAATGTGGTATTAGATAAATCTTTTGGGGCGCCAGTTATAACTAAAGATGGAGTATCTGTGGCACGAGAAATTGAATTAGAAGACAAATTTGAAAATATGGGCGCTCAAATGGTGAAGGAGGTTGCTTCTAAAGCAAATGATTCTGCGGGTGATGGAACCACTACTGCTACCGTATTAGCTCAATCCATAGTTAATGAAGGACTAAAAGCTGTAGCTGCTGGAATGAATCCCATGGATTTAAAACGTGGAATTGATAAGGCAGTAGTTGCAGCAGTGGAAGAATTGAAAAAACTATCTGTGCCTTGTTCAGATCCTAAAGCTATTGCTCAAGTAGGCACTATTTCTGCAAATTCTGATGAAACTGTTGGTAAACTTATTGCGCAAGCAATGGATAAGGTAGGAAAAGAGGGAGTTATCACTGTAGAAGAAGGGTCGGGTTTACAGGATGAATTAGATGTAGTTGAAGGTATGCAATTTGACCGTGGTTATCTTTCTCCTTATTTTGTTAATAAACCTGAAAGCGGTACAGTGGAGCTAGAACATCCTTTTATTTTATTAGCAGATAAAAAGATTTCTAACATTAGGGAAATGTTACCTATATTAGAATCTGTTGCAAAAGCAGGAAAACCATTGCTTATTATTGCTGAAGATGTAGAAGGTGAAGCTTTAGCGACTTTAGTTGTAAATAATATGCGTGGTATAGTAAAAGTAACTGCCGTAAAAGCACCAGGTTTTGGTGATCGACGTAAAGCTATGTTACAAGATATAGCTGTATTGACTGCAGGAACTGTGATTTCTGAAGAAATTGGATTGGAATTGGAAAAAGCAACGTTAGAAGATATGGGGCAAGCTAAACGTGTAGTTATTACCAAAGATGCTACTACTATTATTGACGGAGTAGGTAATAAATCTGCTATAAATAGTCGTGTAGCACAGATTAATCAACAACGTGATGAAGCTACTTCTGATTATGATCGTGAGAAGCTGCAAGAACGTGTTGCTAAATTAGCTGGTGGAGTTGCAGTAATTAAAGTTGGAGCAGCTACTGAAGTAGAAATGAAAGAAAAGAAAGCGCGTGTAGAAGATGCGTTACATGCAACTCGCGCCGCTGTTGAAGAAGGTGTAGTTGCGGGTGGTGGTGTTGCTTTAATTCGTGTAGCTAATGCTATTAGAAATCTATGTGGTGACAATGAAGATCAAAATGTTGGAATTAAGGTAGCTCGCCGTGCAATGGAAGCTCCTTTGCGTCAAATTATGGCGAATGCTGGAGAAGAGCCATCAGTAATCGCTAATAATGTCAGATCAGGAGAAGGTAATACTGGTTATAATGCTGCTACTGAAAAATATGGTAATATGATCGAGTTGGGGATTTTAGATCCTACTAAAGTGACTCGTTCTGCTTTGCAATACGCAGCATCTATTGCAGGCTTAATGATTACTACTGAGTGTATGGTTACTGAGTTACCTAAGGAAGATAAACCAGACCTAGGAAATGCAGGAGCTGGCGGTAACATGGGGGGTATGATGTAGTTGAGATCAATTTTACGATAATCACTGAAATAAACAACCCTGATTTAATTAAATCAGGGTTGTTTATTTCAGTGATTATCGTAAAATGTTAATTAATTTTTACAGATTTTATTCAGAATAATTTTTATGGTATTGTACAGCATTAATGAATTTAGAACTGGACTTAAGATCATTCAAAACAGAGAACCATGTGTTATCATTAGTCACGAATCCATAAAACCTGGAAAAGGCCAAGCTTTTAGTCGTGTGAGGTTTAGACAAATAATTTCTGGTAAAATCTTAGAGAAGACTTTTAAGTCTGGAGATTTTTTAGAATCAGCTAATATCATGGAGATCAAATTGGTTTATGTCTATCATGATAATGAATTTTGGTATTTCATGGATGAAAAAAATTTTGAAGAAATAGCAGTTACTGAAAAAATAATAGGAACGAACATAAAATGGATTACAACTCAATTACATTACATAGTAACTCTATGGAATAAAGTACCAATTCTTGTAACTCCTCCTGATTATATAGAATTAAAAATTATAAAAATTACTCCGATAAAAAAGAATAGTACTAGCTCGTCTGGCGTTAAATTAGCTACTGTCAGCACTGGCGCTGTAGTTAAAGTCCCTTTTTTTATTCAATTGGGAGAATTAATTAAAATTAATACTCGTTTAAGCACATATATATCCCGAGCAAAGTAAATCATGATAATACTTATGTTATTGTGTCATAATTTGTGTTCGGGTAGTTAGAATCAAAATTATTAACAGACAGTTGATTATTATAAAGATAATTAGGTATGTATGGTAATTTTATTCCATTACTTTGATAATATTCTATAATTAACATATGCATTTGATGACATAGAGGCATACGCAGTTTTATATCTGATATATGTATTCGTATTTCAAACATAGGTAGTCCTTGTTGTAAATCTACTAAATATACTTCTGGAGGCGGGGTATTTAAGGAAAAAGAAGAATCTTTTGCTATTTGTAATAAAACTTTTACTATTTTTTTCATATCTGTTTGAAAAGGAGCAGGTACACGTAGTACTACTCGTGTTAATGTATCCGATAAAGACCAATTAATGAATTGTTTTGTAATAAATTCTTTATTTGGAATAATGATTTCTTTATGATTCCAATCAGTAATAATAGTTGCGCGAGTGTTAATTCGAGTAATATTACCGGTGAGTTTGTTAATAGTTACGGTGTCACCAATACGAATTGGTTTTTCAAAAAGTATCATTAAACCAGATATGAGATTAGCAAATATTTCTTGTAATCCAAAACCTAATCCCACACCTAATGCTGCTATTAACCATTGTATTTTAGTCCATTCTATGCCTATCAAAGAACATCCTATTATTCCACCCAGGAACATTAATATGTACTTAATTAGTGTGGTAATAGCATATCCTGTACCTGGTGTGAGGTCTAAATGTTGTAAAACGGTAAGCTCTAAAAATGCTGGTAAGTTTTTCACTGTTTTTGTGGTAATAACAATTACTAGGATAGCAATAAGAAATGAATTTAATGTTATAGGTTGAATATTGTTTACCCCTTTTATAGTAGAAGTGACATCCCATAATGTAATGTTTTCTAAAAAAGAAAATGAAGAATGTAATTCAGACCATAATAAAGTCATTAATAATAAGGCAATAATAGTAATAATAGATCGTATCAATTGCAATGATTGCGTACTAATGGTATCTAAATCTAAAATCTTGCTATTTTTTTCATTATTAGATACCAATTTATTAGTTTGTAGTAGTTGAGAAAAATTAGATTCATTATGTGTTCTTAGAGTTAATTGTAGAATTCGTTTTTGTTTGGCGCGTTCAAAAGCAATACGACGGCGTTGGATCGATGTCCATCTACGAATTATATGGTATATGATTAATGATATAATCCAAATGAATAACGATATTTCCAGTCGTGTTAATAGTTCTTGTGCGATAAATAAATAGCCTAATATACAAGAAATTGCTGCTACTATTGGTGCGCATATTATTATATTCCATAAACCATGATTAATAATATTGTCAGAAGAATCATATTTGTTTAAATACAAAGGCAATCCAGAGTGTTTTAGGTTATTGGTAATAAAAGTTAAATAAATACATAATAGAATAAAACACAAACGACCCAAAGTATTGGAAAACTCTCTATCGTTATAATTATTAAATATAGTTAGCATCATTATTAAAAAAACAATTGTTCCAACAGCCCATGTATAATGATGCGAAAAAACTTGTTGAACTCTTTTTTTAGACCAACCAAAATGAACGATAAATAATCCTTTTGAAGACGAAAAATAAGCGCCTACTATAGATATCCATAATATGAAAGTTGTAACCTTAATTCCATCATTAATTGCAACAGAAATAGGATATAACCAATCATGATTCAAATTATACCCTACGAACGCCCATAATATCGGGATTGGTAAAGCTATCAACATTGAGTACCATATATTATAAAAAGTGAGTAAGAAACTATCTTGATTTACTTTGCCTATTTTTTTACTAGATTGTTCTAAAAATGTTTGATAATGATGATGTATAGCACAATACAATCCAGTCAATATTATAATACACAATATTATTAGTATCAGTGTTTTGCGAATAGTACAGATCTTATTTAACGAAGATATTATTTGGTAATTAAACTCATCTGAAGCTAATAGTTTGTATAAATCTCGATAAACGTTTAAAGGATAAGATATAGTAATTGGGTAAAAATCAGCGGTCCAAAATAAATGGCGATGTGCAGCTTTTTGTATATCTTGTAGTGCTTCTTTAAGCTGTTTATGAGCAACTTTTAATTTTGTTAATTCTAAGATTTGTGCGTCAAAACTATTCAATAATGAAGTGATAAGGTTACGTTGTATGGTGAGTTGTGTCTCCAGAATATGTTTGTGGGGGGCTGTTAGTGGTGTTCCGTCGTCTTGTTTAATTTGTGATGATAGTGGTATTATTTTATTCAATTGATTTTCATATTGTAAACGTTTAGTTCTTAGTTGCGTCATATCATGATCTAGTTGTCGGTATTTAGGTATTTCTGGTAATTTAGAGACTTGAGAACGCAGCGTTTCTTTAAGAACTGAAGATGTATCTAACCACTGTGCTTGTTCAATTAATTTGTTGAAGGTTTGGCGTACTTGTAATATACATGACGCAACTTCTTGCTTACTCGATTCGATATTGTTCATGCGATGTGTTTGTTGATTTAGAATAATTGAAAGATCACGATTGATTTGTAATTGTTTTTCGATGGATTTTGGTAATGTGTTATTATGTTCTGCTAATGTTTTTTTGATATATTCAATGGATTGGTTTTTTTCTTTTTGACACAAATAATTTAACTGGTGTCTTAGTATGCGTGCTTCATTGTTTATATAATTGTATTTTTTTTTAAGTAATTCTATGCGTAGCCGAGATAATTCTTTACGATTGTTGATGCTTAGTTCAGCAAGCTTAAGTTCGGCCACTTTTAGTTGTCTAGCTGCTTGTTCTGATTGTAGCACAGTAAATTTAGCTTGTTCTATTAAAGTATTTGCATTTGTATATAATATTTGTCGTTGCTCTAAATTATTTAATATATTTTGAGCTGCAACTTGTTGTTGCGGTAATAATATCAATAATTCATTGATAGAACGTACGTGATCGTGTTCTTGTTTTAATTGCTCTGACAAATCTGTTAATTGATTATCAATGCGAAATAATTTTTGTTTTAGTTCATTTTCAGAAAGATTTTTATCAATATTAATAATGGTATTGGATGTATTATTATACTCTTCACATAATTGAAGAGTTATGTATGAAAAGTCGTTTATGATTTTTTGGTATTCTTGAATTTTAATATTAGAATATTTTTGTTCAGAAATAAAGTGCAACGCAGATTGCAGATTATCTATAATGGCTTTTTGATGAGCATTTATATGTTTTTTTTGCTGCGCATATTGTAAATATTTTTTTATTTCTTGTTCATTTGAAAAATTATAAGAAAATGTTACTAATGGAAGTAACCATGTTATTATGTATGTCAATAAAAAAAAATATTTAAAAAATATAGTTTTCTTGTGAATAGTAACCATATATACACAATATTATTGCATGATCCTGAAAAATATATAACGTAAACTACGTGTAATTATTTTCTTTGACTATATCCTTGCGCTAAAGGCATGCCAATACGAGCAATATCATACGGTTGTAGTAGATTGTTTAAAATAACTTTTTTATCACCGAACAAATTAATAACAGTAGATCCTAACTTGAATAAACCCATTTCATGTCCTTTTTGTAATGTTATTGAATCATCAGTATTTGTATTATTTGATGAGTAACGCCAATGTCTGACAATACCTTCGCGTGGAGGGGTAATTGTGCCTAGCCATGTAGTTTCAATACTTCCTACTATTATAGCACCAATTAAAATTTGAGCCATATAGCCAAAATTTGTTTCAAATAAACAAATGACTCTTTCATTACGAGAAAATATATTAGGCATGTTTTTAGTAATTTTTGGATGTACTGAAAATAAATTACCGGGTATATATAGCACTTCACGGAGTGTGCCTGTACAAGGCATGTAGATACGATGGCAGTTTTGTGGAGGTATATAAATAATAACGAAACTTCCATTAATAAAATAGTCAATGATATTGTCATGACCTGCTAGTAACCCATCCAAATGATAAGGGGTATTTTTTACCTGAAAGATATTTGTTTGGCTTATTTTTCCTATTTGAGTGATGATCCCATCTGCTGGGATAATTAACGTAGATGGGTTGGTATCGATAGGTCGGGCATTTTTATGTAGCTTTCGAGTAAAAAATGCATTAAATGTTGCATAATCGGTTAAATTAGGTTTATCGGATTCTTTTATGTCTATTTTATAAATATGGATGAATAACAAAATAGCATAACGTGTTATCCATCCACCTTTCCATGAAGCTCCAAGTCCTACCAAATAAGTAATCCAGTACTTTGGTAGTAAATATTGCAATAAAATCTGTATTTTTTCTAACATAATGTATACCTAATTTGGATGATTAATTTGTAATTACGAGATAGTGATTAGATTATGTATTTCGCTGTTAGATCGCGTTGGAAATTCATATTTCTTCTAAAAATGAGTATACCATATAATATGTTATTAATCGCACAAAAGTTGTAAAAGTTGTCTACAGTTTCATTGCAGAAATAAAGTTAATTTTATTGTCGATAAAAATCGATGAAGTCATAGTGATCATTAATGATATAGTTTTTGTTGATTTTTTAAGAGTATATGCAGTTATACACGTTTATAAATGTAGTTACGTGAAATCTTTATAGATTATGAATTCATTTTAAATTTGAGATAAAAAGTAATTATTCGTTTGTAGTATTATTAAAATTTATAGCTGAAATTGTTTGCAATTTGTTAGTAATTAATTTTATTACTTCTGAAATATTGTACAAATGAAATTTGTAAATAATAAATCTGTAATTTTATTTAAATAATGTGATGATTTATTTTTTAATATTTGATGTGTGTTTACAGAATATGTTAGTATTAATCTAAAAATTTTAAAATTGCAGATTGATATTTGTTAGCGTTATATACAAACAATACTAGATAAATTTCATGAATATTTAATATAGATTAAGAATAATGTGAGTAATATAAATAAAATAATTTAGTATTGTAGTACTGTCATTTATTGAAGTAAGTATTCAGTATATGAGTGTAAGCGGGGTTATATGCGTGATGATAATTTGATATGGATTGATCTAGAGATGACTGGACTAAATCCAGAATGGGATCGTATTTTGGAAATAGCTACTTTAGTTACCGACAGTAAATTGAATATTTTATCAGAGGGTCCTGTTATATCAATACATCAATCTGAATCTCAGTTGTTATTAATGGATGATTGGAACACACGTGTTCATAGTGCTACCGGATTAATAGAAAAGGTGAGATATAGTACATTGGATGAGATTAGCGCATCTAATTTGATAATAAAATTTTTAAGAAATTGGGTCGGTTTTAAAAAATCACCGATATGCGGAAATAGTATAGCTCAGGATCGTCTATTTTTATTCCGATATATGCCAGAATTAGAATCATATTTTAACCATCGTTATTTAGATGTGAGCACGATTAAAGAATTAATGATTCGTTGGAGACCAGATTTGATATCTGGATTACGGTTACAGAAAACTCATTGTGCATTGGATGATATTCGTGAATCTGTTTCAGAATTAATGTATTATCGCAAGTATTTTATACAATTATAAGGCGTCATAAAATTAATAATATAGATTATTATTTGAAAGCGTAAGAAAAATCAATTAATAAAATAGTTAATTGGTGTAGTTCGTAACTGTTGCTAAATATGTGATGTAGGGTCATTGAAATAAATAACTATAATATTTTTATTTGTTTATTTAAAGTAAGCGGGAATAGCTCAGCTGGGAGAGCACAACCTTGCCAAGGTTGGGGTCGCGAGTTCAAATCTCGTTTCCCGCTCCATTTTTAGTATTTAGCTTTTATATTATTGATTACCATTATATATTTTAATTCCAAATGAAGTTTAAAATAAGCATAATATTAATATATTTTAGAGTGGGTAATTATATATAAATCAGGAATTGTTTGTTATTTAAAAATAAATTGAGCATGTATATTTATTGATACGGTAATGAATTTGGCAAATTGATAGATAGCGAATATAACAAAATTATTTTCGGTCTTATGAGTATGTATAGTCTACGATTTTTTCAATACATTTGATTAGACATTTATTTGCTCTTACTCTTTGTTTCAAATTAGAACATTGATATAAAGAGTAAATCATTTTCTGGTATAATCTATAGTAATATAAATTAGTTTTAAATGTGTATAGATTATTATTTTTAATTAAAATTAAAAAATTTTATTTAATGTAGAGAGATGTAATTAGTGTTTTTTGTAATTTTGTATTTGTTATATAAGTTTTATATATATTGTTATGTATCTACAAAAATTAATCGAATAATAACTGATTATGTTAAGATTTCTTATATTATTTTACTTATAAAAACATTTTGGTGTATAAGATCTTAAATTTATATAATGATGAAGAAATATGTATTGGCGTTATCTGATGAATTAAAAACTCTGTCATTAGGTGCGACTTTGGCTTCTGTTTGTGTTCAAGGTTGTGTGATTTATTTAAATGGCCATGTAGGATCAGGAAAGTCTGTTTTTTGTAAGGGATTTTTACATGCATTAGGACATAATGGCCATATACATAGTCCTACTTACACTTTAATTGAATCTTATGTTTTGACACATTGGCGTGTGTGTCATTTTGATTTTTATCGGTTAATTTCTTCAGAAGAACTGGAGTACATGGGAATTAGAGATTATTTTGATGGTCGTACTGTATGCTTAATAGAGTGGCCAAAACAAGGAATGGGAATTTTACCGCAAGAAGATATTTCAGTTACGATAAATTATCATGATCGTAAAGAATCTAGGCAAGTCATTATAGAATCTTTTAGTAATTTAGGTCACAAAATGTTAGATGCTTTGTTAGAATGTTGGAAGTTAGACACATGAAGTTAAAATACGAAATAATTTTCGTAATGACAATATTTTCAAGATATTTATGTGTTGAACCAGTTATAGCATCAACTCTTAGTTCAATTTCTGTTACCAATAATGCAAACCAAGCTATAGTAACATTAGATAGCGTTGTTGTTCCTGTGTATATGATATTTTCCTTACATAACCCGGAAAGAATTGTAATAGATCTTTTAAAAACATCTAAAGTTCAAAAAAATATATTTCCAATAAATTTTAATGGTACTAATTTAGTTAAGTGCATTCGAACAAATACATCTCTGAATCACCAAAGTATACGCATAGTATTAGATCTAACTTCTCCTTCAGACATAGGAACAGTAACACAAAAACAAATAAAAGAACATTATTGTATTATATTAACAATTTTGAAAAAAAAATTTACTATTCCTGAGGTAAATACTCGCAAAACATCACCCGTTATACATAGTAAAATTCGTGTTAATTCAGGTCAAGTGATAAATAATCAAAAGAAAGTAATAGATACGCAATTTAGAAAAAATCAGAATCACAATAAGATATTATCTCCTATTATTGTAGCTATAGATGCTGGACATGGAGGGCAGGATCCAGGAGCTACAGGTCTCCATGGAATATATGAAAAAAATATTACAATTAACATAGCTAAAAAACTAAAAATATTATTGGATTTAGACCCGAGTTTTAAAGCTGTTATGATTCGGGATGGGGACTATTTTCTATCGGTCATGGAACGCTCTAATTTGGCTCGAAAAAGAGAAGCAAATGTATTAGTGTCTATTCATGCAGATTCTGCTTTAAATACTAATGTTAGAGGGGCGTCAATTTGGGTGTTATCGAATCGTCGTGCTAAAAGTGAAATGATACATTGGCTACAACGTAGTGAGAAACACGCAGAGTTATTGGGAGGATTGGGAGATATACTGACCAGTGATCATAGTGATCCGTATTTTAATCATTTAGTTTTAGATTTGCAATTTGGTTACGCTCAACGAGCAGGGTATGATATTGCAGCACATGTTTTACGTCAATTAAAAAATATTACTCCTTTACATAAGGATATACCTGAGTATTCTAGTTTTGGTATATTACGATCTCCTGATATTCCGTCTATTTTAGTAGAGACTGGATTTATTAGTAATGTAAAAGACGAATTTCTGTTGGTTAGTAGTGGATATCAAGAAAAAATAGCTAATGCTTTGTACAAAGGCTTACGTTCTTATTTCATAATGTCACAACAAAAATTATTAGATCATTCATAATCTTAAAAAAATGTATTTACTGTAAATTAATAAATAAAAAAGCAACAATTATTATATTAAATAAGTTATTATACATTCAGTCTTTTTCAGCAATAATTATTAATATTTATTGCATATATTTATATATATAAGAGTGAATATGTGTCTCGAAATAATTGAATTTTTGATAAATTATAGAAATGATTTCAGGTAATAACATTTTTGATTTTATATAATTAAGGGAGAATTTTATTAAACATCAGCCATTAGCTATATTTTTAATGGGTCCTACAGCTTCTGGAAAAACAAGTTTAGCTATAGCTTTAAAAAAAAGAAAAGAAAAAATAGACATTATCAGCGTTGATTCGGCTTCGATATATCGTGATATGGATATCGGTACAGCTAAACCTATTCCTGAAGAATTAAAACTAGCTCCGCATAAATTGATAGATATTCTCGATCCAGTTGAATGTTATTCAGCGGCAGATTTTTATCGTGATGCGGATAATGAAATGGAAAACATTATACAGTCTGAACATACACCTTTGTTGGTGGGTGGAACAATGTTATATTTTAAAACTCTGCTAGAAGGGTTGTTTTTTTTACCAGCAACTAACCAAAAAATTCGTGATGATCTGGAATATGAAGCAAAAAGAACGGGATGGATAAATATACACAATTTATTAAAACATATTGATCCGATTTCGGCCAACAAAATTCATTTAAATGATCACAAGAGAATAATCCGAGCATTAGAAATTTTTTTTATTTCTGGCAAAACATGGACAGAATTAAAACTAATTAATAGTCAAAAACTGAAATATCGATTTCATCAATTTGCTATTGTTCCATCAAGTCGTGATTTATTGCATAAACGAATTGAGAAACGTTTCCATAGAATGTTAGATATCGGATTTGAAGATGAAGTTATCAGATTATTTAATCGATCTGATTTGCATACAAAAAAAGTAAAATCGTCCATTTCTTGTGTAGGTTATCGTCAAATGTGGGAGTATTTGTCTGGTGATATTAACTATAATCAGATGATAATTAAAGGAATTTGTGCTACTCGTCAACTTGCGAAACGACAATTAACCTGGCTGCGTAGATGGCCGAATTTATGTTGGTTAGATAGTGATAATTTATCTGATGCAACTGATAGTATATCGAAGATATTAATTGAAAATTCATCTAATATATAAAATTTTAAAAAATTAAATTTGAAGTTATCTGCTTTATTTGGACCGTTTAGAATAATATAAAATTAATTTTTAAGGAAATTGAAAATGCACAAAGTTCAATCATTACAAGATCCATTTTTAAACGTATTGCGTCGTGAGCGCGTTCCGGTTTTTATTTATTTGGTAAACGGTATTAAATTACAAGGAGAAATTGAGTCTTTTGATAAATTTGTGATTTTGTTAAGAAATACAGTGAATCAAATGATTTATAAGCATGCTATATCTACTATTGTTCCTTCCCGTGTTGTTTCATATTATGTTGGTCGTTCTGGCAATCACACTACATTCTGATCGTTTGTTTCAGAGACTTTTTAATTTTTAAAGTATGATTATGTATTAAATGTAGTATTACCGAATACTATTAAGTATGATATACTATAAAATGTGTGATAACTTCATCGTATGTGATTATATATGTATAACTTATTTGTGGAGTAACTTTTATTGTGTGATTCAGGTTATTCGGATAATCAATCTATTTTAGTCCATACTTTTTTTGCTACAAAAAAACAAAATGAAAATTTCAATTTACAGGAATTTTTATCTTTGGCATCTACAGCAGGTATGGAGGTGTTGAATATTCTTACTAGTAATTGTAAAACTTGTAACGCTAAATATTTTATCGGGATCGGAAAAACATTAGAACTTGAACGAATGATTAGAAATCATTCTGTATCTATTGTGTTGTTCAATTGTATTTTATCTCCTCATCAAGAACGGAATCTTATGTGTTTATTGAAATGCAAGATAATTGATAGGAATCAACTGATTCTCAACATTTTTGCGCAACGTGCACGTACGTACGAAGGTAAGTTACAGGTGAAATTAGCTCAACTGAGGCATTTAAATTCTCGTTTAGTACATGAATGGAGTCATCTTGAGCGCCAAAAAGGAGGTATTGGTTTACGAGGGGGAGCGGGAGAGATGCAATTAGAAAGTGATCGCCGTTTATTACGTAAGGAGATGAACCAAATTTTATTGCGTCTAAAAAAAATAGAAAATCAACGGGAACAGGGTAGACGACATCGTGTTAGAATTGGGGTACCTACTGTTTCTTTAGTAGGATATACAAATGCTGGAAAATCTACTTTATTTAACACAATGACCGCATCACATGTGTATACATCATCGAAACTGTTTGCCACTCTCGATCCTACAAGTAGACGTATTGTATACAAAGGTGTACATGATGTTATATTAACAGACACGGTAGGTTTTATTCAAAATTTACCACGCGGTTTAATATCTTCTTTTAAGGCGACTTTACAAGAAACAGTACAAGCAACTCTATTATTACACGTTGTAGACGTTGCTGATGAAAGATTTGAACAAAATATTAACACGGTACATTGTATTTTAAGTAATTTGAGCGTTCATAATGTTCCAAGGATTTTGGTGATGAATAAGATAGATCAATTAAAAAAAATAGTGCCACGTATTGACCGAGATAATCATGGTTGTCCAATACGGGTCTGGATATCAGCTCAAAATAGTTTAGGTCTTTCTTTATTGGTACAAGCTATTAATGAATTGCTATCAAACTATATGATTTCTTATGAATTACGAATGCCTATAAGTAACGGTTTATGTGAGAAGTTATATAAACTACAAGTTGTTAAACAATATTGGGTTGAAGATCATAATTATATTAGGTTAAAAATATATTTATCTTCTGTAAATTGGGGTCGTTTATTAAAAAATAATAAATTATTGATAGATTATATTATTTAATATTTTTAAAACAAAGGGAATATATATAGATCACTCATATAATGTGTGAGGAAAATATGATTTGTAATTATCTTAATAACTATAAATATATTCATGATCCATGGGGACATCATGATAAGAATGATGTAGATCGTTCTTCTATTGAAGATAAGAATAAATCTGAATTTAATATATTAGATTCGGATAAATATTTGGATAAAATAACTAATAAATTAAATATATTTAGCAAGAAAAATAAAGATTCAGAAAAATTTCCTAAAAATAAAAGCATTTTTATAATTTTAATGTTAATTATTGTTGTTTTTGCGTGGATTATTAGTGGTTTGTACACGATTAAAGAAGCAGAACGCGGGGTAGTTTTAAGATTTGGAAAATATCATCATTTAGTACAACCAGGTTTAAATTGGAAGCCTACTTTTTTTGATGTTGTAATTCCAGTAAATGTAGAATCAGTACGTGAATTAGCAGCTTCTGGTATGATGTTGACTTCAGATGAAAATGTAGTTCGAGTAGAGATGAATGTACAGTACCGTGTAACTGATCCAAAAAACTATTTATTTAACGTTATTGATGCTGACGATAGTTTGCGTCAAGCTACTGATAGTGCTTTGCGTGGAGTTATTGGGAAATATAATATGGATCGTATTTTAACAGAAGGACGTACGGTGGTACGTAGTGATACTCGAAGAGTGTTAGAAAAAACGATACACCCTTATAATATGGGTATTACTTTATTAGATGTAAACTTTCAAACAGCTCGCCCCCCAGAAGAGGTAAAAGCAGCGTTTGATGATGCTATTGCCGCCCGAGAAAATGAACAACAATATATTCGAGAGGCTGAAGCTTATGCCAATGAAGTACAACCACGCGCCAATGGACACGCGCAACGTATTTTAGAGGAAGGTCGTGCGTATAAAGCACGTACTATCTTGGAAGCGCAAGGTGAAGTACAAAGATTTACTAAAATTTTGCCAGAATATAAAGCAGCTCCTGAAATTACTCGTGATCGATTATATATTAATTCCATGGAGCGTGTGTTAAGCAATACTAGAAAAATATTTGTAAATTCAAAAGATACACAGAATGTACTATTACTACCTTCAGGTCAATTAAAACAGATTAAAGATAACAATGATATTGTATATTCTGATAGTATTGATAATACTGATGACGCTTTAAACTTAAATCAAATATGTGCTAATAGTGATGCTAACATGAATAATGCGCAGTTAATATCAAAAAGTAGCCGTCTGTCTCGTCATGCAAATTCTATACCTAAAGAAAAAGTATTAGACCAAAGACAGGCTAATATACAACGTGTTGATATTGCGCGCAAAGGGAGAGAGTCGTAGATGATACGAAATTTTTTTTCATTTTTTATATGTGTAATAATAGTATTATTTTTTTCTTTATTTACAATAGAAGAAGGGCATAAGGGTATTATATTGCGTTTTGGAAAAGTATTACGCGATGCAGATAACAATTCATTAATTTACAATCCAGGATTGCATATAAAAATTCCATTTATTGAGACAATAAAAATTTTAGATTCACGTATTCAGACTATGGACAATCAAGCAGATCGCTTTGTTACTATGGAAAAAAAGGATTTGATTATTGATTCTTATGTAAAATGGCGTATTAGCGATTTGAGTCGATATTATTTAGCAACAGGAGGGGGTGATATTTGTCAAGCAGAAGTACTGATAAAGAGAAAATTTTCCGATCGTTTACGTTCAGAATTAGGGAGATTGAATGTTCAAGGTATTGTGACAGATTCTCGAAATAAATTAATGACCGATGTACGTGCATCGTTAAATCATGGAACTTCAGGAGAGGAAGTATCAGGATCTCATTTTAATAATAACATTAAAAAATTTAATTTTCATTCGAAAAATTATGACTCGTCAATGCAAGAACAATATCGTGTTTCTGATTTGGTTAATCCAAACAGTATGGCTGCATTGGGTATTGAGATAGTGGATGTACGAATTAAGCAAATTAATTTACCAACAGAAGTGTCTGATGCAATTTATCAACGTATGCGTGCAGAACGTGATGCTGTTGCTAGACGTCATAGATCACAGGGACGAGAAGAAGCAGAAAAATTACGTGCTACAGCAGATTATGAAGTAACACGTACTCTAGCTGAGGCTAAACGTCAGTCATTGATCATTCGGGGTGAAGCTGACGCAGAAACAGCTAAACTATATGCTACTACTTTTAATGAAGATCCTTCATTTTATGTTTTAGTACGTACCTTACGTGCATATGAGAATAGTTTTAAGAAAAACAATAATGATCTTATGGTGTTAAGCGCAGAAACTGATTTTTTACGTTTTATGAAATCACCAAAAAGTATTACCGGGCTTAATAATTAATGATGTAGTTAAGTATATTCTTGGATAGTTATTATTCCTTATGTTTGATATGTAGATGTATAGAATGTATATTATATATGGTGTATGCCATAGAAATTATATATTTAATTTTATCACAAATAGTTAATTTGAATTAATAGGCGACTTTAAGAAATGGCTAGAAGTATTGTTGTGTTAGGAGCTCAATGGGGTGATGAAGGTAAAGGAAAAATAGTTGATTGGTTAACTTCCCGAGCTCAATATGTAGTACGTTATCAAGGAGGGCACAATGCTGGCCATACTATTGTAGTAGACCATAAAAAAATAACTTTACATTTAATTCCTTCTGGAATTTTGCATAATCATGTTACTACTGTTATTGCTAACGGTGTTGTATTATCGCCAGTTTCTTTAATAAAAGAAATAAAAATGTTACACACACTAGGTGTGTCAACGCGTAAACGCATATTTATTTCTGCATCCTGCCCTCTGTTACTACCTTATCATGTAGCAATGGATTTGGCTAGAGAAAATAATCATATCTCTAGAGCTATTGGTACCACGGGGTGCGGTATTGGGCCATCATATGAGGATAAAGTTGCACGACGTGCTTTGCGAGTCAGCGATTTGTATAATCTAAAAAATTTTCAAAATAAGTTGAAAGATGTGGTCGATTATTATAATTTTCAATTAATTCATTATTATAAAACACAGCCTATCAATTATCAGATTGTTTTAGATGAAGTTATGTCGATATCTGACATACTGATAGATATGGTTGTTGATGTGCCTGAGTTATTAGATGATGCTGCAAAACGGGGTGATTCAGTGATATTTGAGGGAGCACAGGGTAGTTTATTAGATATTGATCATGGAACATATCCTTATGTTACTTCCACTCATACTATTGCTGGGAGTGTAAGTGTTGGTGCGGGAGTTGGTCTTAATTATATTGATTATGTTTTAGGTATTGTAAAGGCGTATTCTACTCGTGTTGGATTTGGTCCTTTTCCTACAGAATTGTCAAATGATATAGGTAATTGGTTATGTATGAATGGAAATGAATTTGGTTCTACTACTGGACGTCGTCGTCGTACTGGTTGGTTCGATGCGGTATCAGTGCGGTATTCTGTAAAAATTAATTCTTTTTTTTCGTGTTGTTTAACAAAGCTTGATGTTTTGGATGGCTTAAAAGAGCTAAAAATTTGTATTGCATATCGCAAGAAAAATGGACAAGTAATACACAATTTTCCATGTTCTTTGGAAGAACTGGAAAATTGTGTACCTATATACGAAACATTACCTGGCTGGATGATAAGTACCGTAGGTATCACGGAATTTCATCAGCTTCCTAAGGAGTCACAGCTTTATGTAAAACGTATAGAGGAACTTATTGGGGTTCCTATACATATTGTTTCTACCGGTTCAGACCGCTCTGCAATAATAATATTACGTAATCCGTTTAATTCTTGATTGATATGAAGAAATTGATACCTTATTTTGAATAGAGGATTATTTGTGTGGTAAATAAATATTAAGTTATATTTCTAATTGTATTAGAAATACGGTTACGATAAATAAAATATTTAAATAAATCATCTTAGTTATATTTAAATTGATGACTCTCATAATAATAGTATATGGAATACTTTAAAAATTTATTGCAATACTGTATGTTGAAGTAATTATTTTAATAAATGAAATGAGTGAATTAGTATACGGCATACATGCAGTAAAATCAGTTTTAGATAATTATTCACATCGAATTTTGTCTGTATGTATTATGCAGAAATCTAAAGATTTGCGTTTGAAATTGTTAATTGATCAAATAAAACAACGTCGAATTAGCATTCGAGAATGTAGTCGTCGACAGTTAGATATTCAAACGCAAGGTGCGTTGCATCAAGGTATTGTTGTTAAAATAGTTCCCAATGATTGTATAAAAGAAAATGATTTACCGGATTTCTTAAAGCAATGTAAAACTACCCCATTATTAGTGATATTAGATGGAGTGACTGATCCACATAATTTGGGTGCATGTTTGAGATCTGCAGATGCAGCCGGGGCACACATAGTCATTGCACCACGTAATCGTTCAGCATGTTTAAATGGAACGGTTAGAAAAGTGGCCAGTGGATCTGTAGATAATATACCTTTTATGCAAGTAACTAATTTAATTAGAACGTTACAATTACTTAAAAAATATAATATCTGGATTATTGGCACTGTAATGCAATCACAACGTCTAATTTTTAACAGCAAATTAATTAGGCCGTTAGCTTTTGTAATGGGTTCCGAGGGGAATGGTATTCGTTATCTGACTCAGAAAAAATGCGATGAATTAGTTACTATCCCAATGTTAGGAGTTGCGACATCGCTTAATGTCTCAGTAGCTACAGGAATATGTTTGTTTGAAGCATTAAGACAGCGTTGGCAATATAAATAATGATGATTGACATCATATATGGTATGGTCTGCTTCATAGAAGATGAAGTTTGAGAATTTATATAAAAAATTATTTAAGGATAAACACGTAAAAATATAAATATCTATAATTTTTTAAGAATGTTGTTACTTTCAATACAAGTGGAAGATTGACAATGAAAGGAAAATAATATATGCGTTATTATGAAATAGTTTTTATGGTACATCCTGATTTTAGCGAAGAAATATCTAGCATAATCAATCGCTATACAACAATTGTTACTAATGCTCAAGGTAAAGTTCATCGCATAGAAAATTGGGGACGTCGCCAATTAGCATATCCAGTTAATAAGCTTTGTAAAGCTTATTATGTTTTATTGAATATAGAAGCATCTCAAGATACTGTCAAAGAATTAAATGATGATTTTCGTTTTAATAAAAATATTATACGTAGTATGATTGTACGAACTAAACATGCAGTAGTTGAACCATCTCTTATGATGAAAAAAAGAGAAGAAAACAAAGAGCATTATACAACCTAATACATAGTATAATGAAATACATATGGGCTCAAGTACGAAGTAAATAAGTTGACAGTTTTATTTAAATATATTCAGTATTGTGTTGGTTTAGTGTATTTTTGTAAATTTTTTGTAGTAAAAATAATAATTGCAAGCATAGAAATATATTGATAGATTTTTAATGTGGAGAAAGATAACAATTTTAATTGTAAAAAAGTTGATTACACTCACTTATATGTATTTTTATAATGAAGTATGGAGTTAATTATGGCACGTTTTGTACGTCATCGCAAATTTTGTAGGTTTACGGCGGAAAAATGCATTAATATTGATTATAAAGATCTTGTCACAATACAGCATTCTATTATAGAAAGCGGAAAGATCATTCCAAGTAGAATCACTGGAACGCGAGCAAGATATCAACGGCAGTTAGCACGTGCCATTAAGAGAGCGCGTTATCTGTCTTTACTACCATATACTGATCATCATCAGTAAAGTGTAATGCTTTGTGAATGAATATGATTTGTATATTTTATAATGGAAATAACAATGAAGATTATTTTGCTGGACAATATCGATAAACTTGGAAATATGGGATCAGAAATTATTGTGCGTTCAGGTTATGCCCGTAATTTTTTAATACCAAAATCTAAAGCAATGCCAGCTACAAAAAAAAATATTGAAATATTTAAAGCACAACAGATTGAGTTACAAGCTAAAGCTATAGAGGCGCAAACTCAGGCTGAATTTTGCGCAAAAACCATTAATAAGTTAGGTAGTATTACTATTAAAGCTAAATCAGGTGTTGAAGGGAAATTGTTTGGTTCCATTGGTTCTCGTGATATAGCTACTGCAATTACAGCAGCTTCTGGTTTTAATATTTCTAAATCTCAGATTAGATTACCTAATCATGATGTATTAAGAACTATTGGTACATATAGCATAAATATTCATATTTATAATGATATTTTTTCTAAAATAAACGTCATTATTCTTGATGAAATACTTAAGAGTAAATAATTATAATTAATACAATAATTTTTATCATTATTTATCGTAAAAAATTTATTAAAATTTTTTAATTATTGTAATACAAGAATATTAAAGTATATATGTTTTGCGGAAAGAGATATAAACACGAGTGTGCGTATCTTTTATTTCAATTAATAATTATAGTATATGATTCCTTAAAACTAAGTATGCATTTTATAAATCTACTGTTACTATATTGTGTTTTCGGATTTATGCTATGGAGTGCGCAAAAATTTATTAAGGATATGTATGATGATTTTTTATCATAAAATGGTTGAAAAAATAAGTTGTATTGCTCGTAAAGCTGGAATAGAAATTATGAGGATTTATAATGGAGGTTTAAAGTTAAACGCGTATAAAAAGTTAGATACATCTCCTGTAACTAATGCTGATTTGTTCTCTCATAAGGTGATCGTGTACTGTTTAAAAAATTTGACACCTGAAGTTCCAATTTTATCTGAAGAAGATATTACTACATGGAGGGAATGTAGAGATAGAAGTTGTTTTTGGTTAATAGATCCTTTAGATGGAACGAAAGAGTTCTTATTACGCAATGGCGAATTCACTGTTAACATTGCTTTCGTTGAGTACGGTCAACCTATTATGGGAGTAGTGTATGTTCCTGTGTATAATGTGTTATATGCTGCAGATAATGGACAAGTATGGAAGATTAATGCTAGAGGAGAACGTATAAATATTGCAGTACGTATGTCTCGTTATCCAATTGTAGTGATGAGTCGTAGTAATTTTTGTTGCGATCAATATAAGTTATATAATTTTTTAAACAGGTTGAAAAACTATAAAATTGTTAATATTGGATCTTCATTTAAATTTTGTTTAATAGCAGAAGGTAGTGCTCAATTTTATCCAAGATTTTCTTGTACTAAAATTTGGGACACGGCTGCTGGTCATGTAATCGCTAGAGCAGCTGGCGCCGTTGTTAATGATTGGAATGGTAATCCATTGCATTATAAAAATATCAATCAGTCTTTTTTAAATCCTGGTTTTCAAGTTTCATCGCATTGATTGATTATATGCACTGATAGTAATTATTTATATTAGTTAGATAAATAATTACTATCAGTGTTTGGATTGTTAATTTATTAATATGTTTTTTTTAAATGGGTTTTATGTTTTAAAATTATAAAATATGTGTATATTACATTTAATACATGTAAATTATATACTATGTTTTTACAAGGGTTATATATAATATAGTGTATTAATGGAGTATGAACATTACTTTATTTAAATATTTGATATAGTCAAGGATTCGGTATATGTTTAAGGATCTGAAAAAGTATATGACAATACGGTTGTATTTAATAATGTATTTTTTTACACCACTAATATGTAATAGTAGCATCAATTTAAAAGTAGAAGGATTAAATAGTGAATTAGATTATAATGTACGCCAAAAATTATTGAATATACATACTAATGTAAAGCATATAGATTCAGATTTAAAAAAAAAATAGACAATGCAATTAGAACTGGACTACGCCCACTAGGTTATTATGCCCCTACATTGATTTTTTTTCCACTTAAGTCTTTGAACAAAAACTCCGATCTATTAGTTATTAAAGTTGACCCTGGGGATCCAGTTGTAGTTACTGAAGTAAATGTCGTTATACGAGGAGATGGTATAAAGGACGTTGATTACCAGAAAATAATAAAAGATAGCAAATCTTTTATTGGGAAAAGATTGAATCACAATGATTATGAACAGTTTAAAAATAAACTATATAACTTAGCTTTATTTAAAGGATATTTTGATGCCAAGTTCCAAAATAGTCAACTTATTGTCATGCCTTCTCGTTGTCAGAGCGTTTGGAACATAGATTTTTATAGTGGTCAGCGTTATGTTTTTGAAAAAATTAAGTTTCATGGTAGTCAAATTAAGGAAGATTATTTAAAAAAAATATCTAATATACGATCGGGAGAATATTACAGTGCTACATCTGTTATGGAATTAAATCGCCGATTTTCTTACACTAATTGGTTTGAATCAATATCGATTTCTTCAGATTATATGCGTCCTCAACAAAAAAAAAAAATAATATTAGATATTTTTCTCTATCCTTGTGCAAAAAATAATTTTGCAACTGGATCTGGTTATGCTATCGATACAGGCCCTAGAACTAAAATCATTTGGAAAAAACCGTGGATTAACGCACATGGACATAGTTTAGAAACTAATTTTAGTTTATCTAAGCCAGAACAAGTTTTTGACTTAAGTTATAAAATTCCATTGTTTTCTAATCCATTAGAAGAATATTATTTATTACAAGGAGGGTTGATACATGAAGATACACATAATGTTCGGTCTAGTGTTATGACCATAAATATAGCTCGTTATTGGAATTGTTCCCATAAATGGCAACGTTCAATTAATGTGCATTGGCACTTTAATCATTGTTCTAATAATTATATCATTAAAAATATAATGTTGATTTATCCAGGGATAAATGTGTCTCGTATTCGAAAACGTGGAGAAATAATACCGTATTGGGGAGATAGTCAGAATTATTCAATCAATATATCTAATAATTGTTGGAGATCGGATGTTAATTTTATTGCTGTGCAAGTTCAAAATGTTTGGGTTCGGACATTATTAAAAAAACATCGTATTTTGGCTCGTGGAAACTTAAGTTGGATAAATACCAACAATTTTTCATCTGTTGATTTAATGTTGCGATTTTTTTCCAATGTAAACAATGGTATCCGTGGATATAAATATAAATCTTTGTATCCTTATGATAATTCTGAATCTTTTGTAGGTGTCGCTACTAAACTTATTACTACTACATTTGAATATCAATATAATGTAATTAATAAATGGTGGGGAGCTATTTTTATAGACGCAGGAGAGATTACTAATGATATCAAATGGAATAGTTTTAAATCTGGTATAGGTATTGGAGCGCGCTGGAAATTACCAATAGGTCCTATAAAATTGGACGTAGCAACTCCATTGATTCATAAAGGCAAGATAAATCATCATTTTTTATATTTATACGTCAGTTTAGGACCAGATTTATGATTTTTATAAAAAAAATCTATGTTATTTTTTTATTATGGATATCAATAGTATGTGGATTTTTTGTGTTTTTATTAGGTACTAATATAGGAGCATATTTAACTTTTACAGGAATTACGTATTGTATTCCTGGTTTAGAATTTGATTCTGTTTCTGGAACTTGGGGTAATTTTAATATAACTCATTTAGTATATGAAACCTCGATAGGTGTAATTAACGTTGATAAATGTGATGTTTTTTTAAATCTAAAAGATATATGGAATAAAAAAATATATATTAATCATCTTTTTTTGGAAGATGTTTGTATAAAAATAAAAAAAAACGATGCGACGAATAAATTAGATAAAAAATACGAAGGGATAAAAATAGATAATACTTTTTCTATCCCATTCCCAGTAATATTAAAGAATATAGTATTGAATAATACTTGTATTCATTTAAATAACATTACGTTTGAAGTAACCAAATTAGATACTGAATTAACATTTCAAGACAATTTATTGACAATTTTACCTGTAAATATTAAAGGAGCAGTTTTAAATATTCCCGATGTAAATGCATTAAATATAACAACCAATGCGATAGATATATATAAGTATAGTAATAATCAACGAAATATAAAGTATTTACTAAAATCATTGTCTAGTAAATTATTAATAATATTACCTTCTTTTAATCTTCCTATAAATATAATTCTAAAGGATATAACAGGAGAGAATTTTTATATTTTTGATAATAATAATTCTTATATTATTAATTATTTTTATTTACAGACATATTTATATAATCAGACTGCAAATATTAAGTTGAATCTTAAATGTCCATATGGATACCTTAATGCAATAGGTAGCATAATATTTAAAGAGTATTACCCAATCAATATAAGCCTCAATTATACGAAATATCATTTTAATACTAGTAGTAATTCTACCAATATAAAGAAAAAGGACGTAAGTAAAATAAAATTAGTTATCGTAGGAGAATTATATAATGAGATACGCCTTTATTGTGATTTTTTAGGTGTTATTTCTACAGTACATGTATTATTAAAAACTAAGATAATACAATTTGGTACGCCCATAACTATATCTATAGTTGGTAGAAAAATACCACTTTCTTTTTTAGGAAAGAATGATTATTTAATAGAAGAGCTTGATGTATCTGTCAATGGTGAAATAAAAAATTATTCCATTCAGATAACATCTAAATTAAGTAGCGCTCAATTTTCATCATTAGTACATATAGTTATGAGCGCTCAGGGAGATGTTAATAGTTGTTCTATTTCTAAATTAAGAATGACTGCATTAGAAGAATATCTTGATATACAAGGAATGGTTAATTGGGTGGGTGATATAATTAGTTGGGACAGTATGTGTGTGTTAAACAAAATAAATATTTTTCAAAAATGGTTAAAATGTCCTATAAATTTGTCAGGTAACATCAATATGCAAGGACATGTATGTTCTGACGCTTGGGACATAACAATATCTGATTTAAATCTCAATGGGAGTATAGAAAATAATAGTATTTCATGCATAGGCATATTATACAATAATTCAACTGGTACATGGAAAATACCCTCATTACTAATTAAATGGGGTCCTAATGTGTTAAAAATACAAGAAGATTTGAAAAGAGATTCTATTTTTAACATTGTGTTTGCGGCGCCAGATTGCAACGTGCTTATACCTGGATTAAATGGTAGTGTATATGGGAAATTTAAATTATATAGTCCCGTTAAATATTCTCCTAGACTGTTGTTAAATATTGATGCATGTTCCTTGTATTGGCACGATAAAAACATTAATTTTGATAAAATAATGATAAACGGGGATATTTGTTATGATACTGTTATACAAAGCAAAATTTTTTTTCAAGCAAATCAGATAAAGTGTGGAATTTTATCGTTACGTAAATTAATTATGCAAGGACAAGGTAATATTAAAGAACATTATTTGGATTTAGTTGCTTATGGCGATATGTTATCTGGTCAAGTAAAGCTTTTTGGAAATTTAGATCTTTTTCATAAAACTTGGAATAGTAAAATTAATAAAACAAACATTGTTACTTCAATAGGAACATGGAAATTAATGCAAGATATTGTTCTTACTTATCAATATTTAACTCGAAAAGTTATCCTTAATTCACATTACTGGGAAGTTGTTGATTGCACAATCCCTATTTCTCATGTTTTAAAAGAGAACATATTGAATAAAGTGAATGATGCATTTAAAAATTTAAATGTAGTTTCTTTAAAAATTTTATTACCAAGATTAATGAACATGCATACTGTTCGTATATATTGTACAGATTGTTATTGGATATTAGGAACCTTATTACCCAAGGGTATAATTTCATTTTCAGGAAATCAATGTAACATTAAATCTGCTATTGAAGAATCTGAAATTTTTCCGATTACAATAAATAATATAACTGCAAAAATCGTATTGACACAAACTACTTCGTATTGCAAGTGGTTCATGAACATTGGAGATGATGATCAAATCCATGGATTGTTTAAAATAACTAAATTACATAATACATCTAAATTAGTAGGAAATGTATACGTTAAAAATGTTTCGTTAGTATCTTTTTTTAATTCATTGATTTCGTTACAAGAACCTATAAATGGATTATTAAATTTAAATCTTTATTTTGATGGATATAAACATCACATAAAAATTTATGGTACAGGACAATTAAAAAATTTTAATTTTAATAAACCTGATACGCTATTTTTTGTAAAAAATGGTCAATTTTTTATAAAATTCTTTGGGGATCATGCTGTATTAAATGGAACAATAGATACGGATTATGGATACAGGTTGCATTTAAATGGGAATATTATGAATTTTGATTCTATTAATAATATACGTGCATTTTTTAAAATACGAGGCAACCAAATTAATTTTTGTATGTCTCCAGAAATAAAAATGAAGATATCTCCTGATTTTACTTGTACAATTACTTCAGAAAAAATTCATATAGAAGGCAATGTTGAAATCCCTTGGGCTCATATTGAAGTGAAGGAGTATTCAAAAAATATAACAAATATTTCTTCAGAGGAAATTTTGTTAGATGATAATTTCCAACTGATTTTAAATAATTCTAAAAATTTATTTATTTCTTTTTCTGCTAATATTAACGTATGCCTTGGCAATGATGTTAATTTTAACGGATTGGGTTTTCGTACAAAATTAAGAGGTAATTTAGAAATTGAATACAATAAAAATCACTTAGCATTAACAGGCCATATTGACATACCTTCTGGTTGTTTTCAAGCATATGGACAAAATTTGATAATACGAAAAGGACAATTATTGTTTTCTGGAGCGATAAACCAACCATATATCGATATTGAAGCAATTTGTGATCCTTCTAGTATTAAAGAAAAAGAAGGGAGTATAGTTGGTATACGAATTACTGGTACCTTTAGTCAACCAAAAATAGAAATTTTCTCTGATTCATTATCTCTTTCCCCACAAGAGATAACATCTTATTTATTAGGCGGCAGTAAAAATGTAATTCCTTTGAATACAGATACGAACATAGTAACATCGCTATTAATCGGAGCAACTGTTAGGAATAGCGAGAAGTTTATTAACAAAATAGGAAAGATATTTGGTGTTCAAGATTTAACATTAAATACTCAAGATATTGGTACCGCACCGTTGGTTGCGTTAAGTGGATATATTGCTCCTGGTCTGCAAATTAAATATGGAATTGGCATTTTTGATTTATTGACAACAATAACGGTACGTTATTGCTTGTGTTCGCAACTGTATTTAGAAGTTACGTCCGGCAGCAACCAACAAGCGGTTGATATATTATATAAGCTTGATTTTTAGTTTCTTTATATTTACACACACCCAACATATTTAAAATATGTGAGATCTAATATAAAATGAAAGTGTGATATTATATTTTTTTTTTAAAACGTTCAAAAGAGTTTAAAATTTCCGTTTTAGCAGCGTTAATATTGCTCCAGCCCTTTATTTTTACCCACTTCTTAGAATCTAATTCTTTGTAGTTTTTAAAAAAATGACTAATTTGATTGCGCAATAAAATTGAAAAATCATTTATATCTTTTACTAGTGAGTATTGTTCTGATATTTTCTCATGGGGCACTGCAATTATTTTTGCATCTTCTCCAGATTCATCTATCATATTAAGCATGCCTATAGGTCGGCAAAGTATTACACAACCTGATTGTAAAGGATATTGGGTAGGCACTAAGACATCTACTGGATCTCCGTCCAGAGATAAAGTATTATTAATATAGCCATAATTGCAAGGGTAAAACATAGGTGTTAATAAAAAACGATCAACGAATATTATTCCTGTTTTTTTATCAATTTCATATTTAATTGGGTCAGAATTAGCTGGAATTTCAATAATCACATATATATCTTCTGGAATATTTTTTCCCGCTGGTACTTGATTGAAATACATTTATATTGCCTATATATGTAAATAATAAACTTAAAAAACAATCATATGTTATATATGATTTATTATCAATATGTTTGTTAACATAACATAATTACGTTTATTACAGTTAATAAAAGTATTTCATGTTTATAAGCATCACAATTTTACATTTTATATATAATTTTTAGTGTCAAATGTATTTGTAATTTTAAAGTGAAAATCTAATAAATTCTTTGAATCGTATAAGCCGCTAAACTTTCTAATGCTTGTCGGTAAGGAGAAGGAGGTAAAATATCAAGACAAGAAATAGCTTTTTTGATTTCTGTTTCAGCGCATTGTCGAGTGTATTCTAATGATCCATGTTGATGCATTGTATCTAAAATTATATTTAACAAGTGACGATGGTTACCTTTTTTAATAGATTGGATTATAAGTGATGCTTGTTTTGAGGTGCTATGATGAATAGCGTGTAGCAGAGGGAGAGTAAGCTTTCCTTCATTTAAATCATTTCCGACATTTTTCCCAAATATTGTTTCTGAGGCAGAATAATCTAATACATCATCAACTAGTTGAAAGGCAATTCCCATATATCGCCCGTAATTACGCAATGCTTTTTCTTGACATGCATTGGCACCAGCTAAAATAGCAGATGATTGAGAAGCTACTTCAAATAAACGAGCAGTTTTACTATAAATAATTTTCATGTAACTATCGATAGTAATACTGGGGTCATTACAATGTGTTAATTGCAATATCTCACCTGCTGCAATTATATTGACCGCATCTGCCATCAAAGATAATATTCGCAAGGATTCTAATTCAGTCATCATTTGAAAAGCTCGTGTATATATAAAATCCCCTACTAATACACTAGCAGCATTACCAAAAATTGCATTAGTAGTTCTCCTACCGCGTCTCATGTGTGATTTATCTACTACGTCATCATGTAACAAAGTAGCAGTATGAATAAACTCTATTAATGTAGCAATAGTAACATGTTGTGTTTTTTTATAACATAACGCCCTTGCGGTCAGCAAGGTAATCATGGGTCTAATTCGTTTTCCCCCGCTATCTACAATGTATTGAACAAGTTTGTTAATTAAAGTAATTTCAGATGCTAATCGCGTGCGAATTTCTGAATTCACATCTTCCATATCTTGTTCAGTTAGTTCGGAGATTTGATCAATATTCATTAATATTATTATAAATATGAAATGTTGATGTATTTATATGTTACTTACGTATGCAATTTGATTTTTATTAAGTTAAACTACACTTGTGAGTATGCAGTAAATTTTATTATTGTGTTGAGAAACATTTTTTTTTAATGTATAAGAATATGTATAGAAATAATATCAGATTATAAACAAGAGATGGATTATTATTTATGTATGCAGTTTTTCAAACTGGTAGTAAACAGTATCGTGTTGTTGAAGGTCAAGTGATTCATATAGAACGGCTTGATATTGACATTGGTAATCACGTTGAATTTAATCAAATATTGCTTATTGAGTCTAATGAATGCCTTCATATAGGGAGTCCTTTTATAAAAAATGGACAGATTATAGCAGAAATTATAGCTCAGAGTCTTAATCAGAAGATAAAGATTATTAAATTTAGACGTCGTAAACATTTTCGTAAATTTCAAGGACATCGTCAGTGTTTTACAACAATAAAAATAATAAGCATAAACATAAGCAATTGCAATCCAAATCATTAAGAAATAAGGAATAAAAATGGCACATAAAAAAGCTGGAGGCTCTACTCGTAACGGTCGAGATTCACATAGTAAGCGTTTAGGAGTTAAATGTTTTGGAGGTGAATGTGTATCGTCAGGCACTATTATTGTGCGCCAACGAGGCAATACATTTCATCCAGGAAAATACGTAGGTTGTGGAAGGGATTATACTCTTTTTGCTTTAAAATCTGGGAAAGTTTTATTTGAAAAAAGGGGAGCATTGCGTCGTAAGTTTATTAGTATCGTTTCTCAGAAATAGAAATGTAATTTGTTAATGTTACTTAATAATTAAAATTTTTTATTTTATAAATAAAAATTAATTGCGCTCGGGTATTTTGGTAGTTGTATAGTTATAAGCGATGATTGTATTAGTATTTTAAAAATGACATATGTGTTTTTTATAAGGTTCAAGAATCATAAAAACGTTCATGTGTTCATACAGATTTGAAAGGTAAATAATTATGTATATTGATAACGATATCAGTAACAAAAATACTAAAAACGTTATTTAACAATATGGCATAAATTTTAATTATTACAAAATTTACACTAATTTATTAAGTGATAAGATGTACATACTATAAATATAGACGATATATTAGAGATATATTATGAAATTTGTCGACATGACCAATATTACGGTTATTGCTGGTAACGGAGGGAATGGATGTATCAGTTTTCAAAAATCAGGAAGAAGATCTTCTTTTTTGAAAAAACCTAATGGTAGTAATGGAGGAAATGGTGGGGATGTTTGGTTATTAGCAGATCCTAATATTAATACTTTAAATTATTTTCATTCTAATTGTGTTTTTAGAGCCGGGCATGGACAATGCGGGCGTAGCCGTGGTTGTACTGGTAAAAGAGGCAAAGATGTTATTGTGAAAGTTCCGTGGGGAACTAGAGTAAGCTATAAAAAAACAAATAAATTATTGGGAGATATGGGTATTCATCATAAGCAGTTGATGGTGGCTAAAGGAGGTCGCCATGGTTTAGGGAATGGACATTTTAAATCTTCTTTGCATCGTAAGGCACTTAATACACATGGGTCAACAGGAGAATTCCAACATTTGCTATTAGAATTGCTGCTAATAGCAAATGTTGGAATATTTGGATTACCTAATTCTGGAAAATCTAGTTTTATTCGTATAATATCATCAGCTAAACCAAAAGTGGCAGATTATCCATTTACTACATTAGTACCGTATTTAGGTGTAGTACAAATTAATAACTATGACAGATTTATTATTGCAGATATTCCTGGTATTATTAAAGGCGCTTCTCATGGTTTAGGATTAGGAATGCAATTTTTGAAGCATCTAGAACACTGTCAAATTTTACTGCATTTTATTGATATTGCGCCTGTGGATAATTCTGATCCATTAGAAAATATTATTACTATTCAGCATGAATTAAGTAATTATAATGAAAATTTAGTTAGCAAACCTTGTTGGTTAATATTCAATAAAATAGATTTGTTGGAACGAAACGTGGCGGAAAAAAGGATTAACCGTGTTATTAGTTCCTTAAAATGGAAAGGGCGCTATTACTCCATATCTTCTATGTATAATACTAATGTATTTACGCTATGTAACAGTATTATGAAATTTATTATTCATCATACTCAAAGTCAAGAATCAAATCTTATGGATACACAAGACAATGAGTAGGAATCAGGATTAGCTAATTCTATTGTTATTTTAAAACAATACACATAATATACCGTTAAGTTTAAAAAATTTTAATATCATGATATCGTAAAATTTATGATGTTTTATAAACATAGCTATTTAAAAAATACTCCATACATATTAAGAGAAATATTTTTTGATAAAGTTCTTAAAAGCTAGGTAATAACAATTTTTTTTAAAAAGATAAAAATATATAATGTTTAATTAAATCATGCTTTTGTATGTAGTGTGATTGTTTATTGTTTAAATGTATGCAATATAATAAAGGTACAACATGAAGCGCATACCAATGACTTTACGTGGAGCTGAAAAGTTGAGAGAGGAACTGGATTATTTAAAAAATGTTCGTCGCCCAGAAATTATAAAAAATATTTCCGAAGCGCGGGAGCATGGCGACTTAAAAGAAAATGCTGAGTATCATGCTGCTCGAGAACAACAAGGATTTTGTGAGGGTCGTATTCAAGAAATAGAGTCTAAGCTTTCTAATGCATATATTATAGATATTTCCAAACTAACTACTGACGATAAAATAGTTTTTGGTGCTACGGTTGGTGTTGAAAACTTGGATACAACACATAGACAAACGTATAGTATTGTAGGGGACGATGAGGCAAATCTTAAAGAACATATGATTTCTATCAATTCTCCTATTGCTAGAGGTTTGATTGGTCATAAAGAAGGAGATATTGTTCGAATTAATACTCCAAAAGGGAAAGTAAGATATAAAATACTCCAGGTTAAATATTGTTAAACATATTTTTATTTTAGTTTTTATTTTAAATTTTTTACGAAATGATAATTATGAAAGTAGAAAATTAAATTGTATTCGTAGTCGCTATATTAATTAATGTTAATAACACAAATATATGATGCTATTAACATTATTACTAATAAGTTTATATTTTTACTTTCATCTGTTTTGAAATATTTATTGTTTACAATTAGATATATTTTTTATGTACATTATTTGTAATAGTTGGAAAAATATATAAAAATTGGATATACACAAAAAATTTATTTATTTTTATGGAATTTTTATTTTTTTGTTTAAGTAAGATTGAAAGAAATACAAGTTGTCGTCATTTTATCAATGTTATTTATTCAAAAAATATTTGAGAAGTAACCTGATATGGTAAATAGAAAACGTTCTATGCGTTCTTCAGGATGGTTACAAAAACATTTCAAAGATCAGTATGTGAAAGCAGCACACAGACAGAAACTGCGGTCACGGTCTTGGTTTAAGCTTGATGCAATAAATCGCATGGATGCATTGTTTTCTACTGGTATGACAGTAATAGATTTGGGATCAGCGCCTGGTGGGTGGACGCTTTATGTAAAAAATAAAATAGGAAGGACAGGGCGTATTGTAGCGTGCGACATATTGTCTATGTGTAATATTTCTGGAGTGAATTTTTTGCAAGGAGATTGTTCTAATCCTAATATTTTCAAAATATTATGTACATGGCTAGGACAGAAACAGGTTAATGTGGTTTTATCTGATATGTCTCCTAATACAACCGGTATATCAATAATCGATGTAAGTCGGTCTATATATCTTGGGAATTTGGCGTTAAATATATGTCGTAGTGTATTAATGCGTAGAGGCGCTTTTTTAGTGAAAGTTTTTCAGGGAAAGGGTTTGGATAAATACTTGTGTGATGTGCATTCCTTATTTAACATAGTAAGGATCCGTAAGCCAGATGCCTCTAGGTCTCATTCTCGTGAGGTTTATATTGTAGCGAAAGAACGTAAGTAAACATAATTTATATGTAGATATGTTAAAATTATTTAAATTTTGTTGTAATGCGAGGTTAATCTTTTGAGTGACATGGCGAAAAATCTGGGTATCTGGTTAGTCATTGCAGTAGTCTTGATGTCTTTATTCCAGAATTTCGGGCCTAGCGACTCAAACAGTCGCAAATTGGATTATTCCACTTTTATGTATGATTTAAACCAGGATCAAGTTAAAGAAGCTCGCATTAATGGCCGTGAAATTGTGGTTATTAAAAAGGATAGTAATCGTTATATTACTTATATTCCAGTAAATGACCCGAAATTACTTGACATTCTTTTAACTAAAAAAGTTAAAGTTGTTGGGGAGCCTCCAGAAGAACCTAGTTTAATTACATCTATTTTTATTTCTTGGTTTCCGATGTTGTTATTGATTGGGGTTTGGGTTTTCTTTATGCGTCAAATGCAAGGAGGTGGAAAGGGAGCCATGTCTTTTGGTAAAAGTAAAGCACGTATGCTAACTGAAGATCAAATAAAAACTACTTTTGCAGATGTGGCAGGATGTGATGAAGCAAAAGAAGAAGTGAAAGAATTAGTAGATTATTTACGTGAACCCAGCAGATTTCAAAAATTAGGGGGAAAAATTCCAAAAGGAGTCTTAATGGTAGGACCTCCTGGCACTGGAAAAACACTTTTAGCCAAAGCTATTGCGGGAGAAGCAAAAGTTCCATTTTTTACTATTTCGGGCTCTGACTTTGTAGAGATGTTTGTCGGTGTCGGAGCATCTCGTGTTCGGGATATGTTTGAACAGGCTAAGAAAGCTGCCCCATGTATTATTTTTATTGATGAAATTGATGCGGTTGGTCGTCAGAGAGGCGCAGGTTTAGGAGGGGGACACGATGAACGTGAACAAACTCTAAATCAGATGTTAGTAGAAATGGATGGGTTTGAAGGGAAAGAAGGTATCATTGTCATAGCTGCTACTAATCGTCCAGATGTGTTGGATCCAGCTTTATTAAGACCAGGACGATTTGACCGTCAAGTAGTTGTAGGATTACCGGATATTCGGGGGAGAGAACAAATATTAAAAGTACACATCAGTCATGTACCGTTGTCATCAGATGTAGATATATTAGTGATTGCTCGAGGTACACCAGGATTCTCAGGAGCAGATTTAGCTAATCTCGTGAATGAAGCGGCGTTATTTGCTGCTCGTGACAGCAAACATATGGTATCGATGGTAGAGTTTGAAAAAGCTAAAGATAAGATTGTAATGGGTGCAGAGCGTCGTTCCATGGTGATGACAGAAGCTCAAAAAGAATCCACAGCCTATCATGAAGCTGGTCATGCTATAATTGGTAGATTAGTCCCGGAGCATGATCCGGTTCATAAAGTGACCATAATCCCTAGGGGACGTGCTTTAGGTGTAACGTTTTTTTTACCAGAAGGCGATGCAATTAGCACTAGTCGACAGAAATTAGAGAG
This sequence comes from Blochmannia endosymbiont of Camponotus modoc, assembly GCF_023585785.1. Taxonomy (NCBI): domain Bacteria; kingdom Pseudomonadati; phylum Pseudomonadota; class Gammaproteobacteria; order Enterobacterales; family Enterobacteriaceae; genus Candidatus Blochmanniella; species Blochmannia endosymbiont of Camponotus modoc. The sequence continues at coordinate 464,583 of NZ_CP097765.1, read as the reverse complement.
TCAAATTTCTACATTATATGGGGGTAGACTTGCTGAAGAAATAATTTATGGCCCTAATAAAGTATCTACTGGCGCCTCTAACGATATTAAAGTAGCTACTTCTATTGCTCGAAATATGGTAACTCAATGGGGGTTCTCTGAAAAACTTGGTCCGTTATTGTATGCAGAAGAAGAAGGAGAAATATTTCTTGGTCGTTCAGTGGCGAAAGCAAAGCATATGTCTGATGAAACTGCTCGTATTATTGATCAGGAAATTAAATTTTTGATTGAAAGAAATTATATACGTGCTCGTGAGCTTTTGATAAAAAATGTGGATATTCTTCATTCTATGAAAGATGCGTTGATAAAATACGAGACGATTAATGCATCTCAGATAAATGATTTGATGGATCGAAAATCAATTAATCCTCCATCTGGATGGGAAAATAGCGTCTCTGACGCTAACAATAGTAGTAAGGAGGCTTGTGTTTCTTCTATAAAAGGGCCAAAATCAGTAGACAGCGAATCTTACAATGATAATCCTGATGCCGCATCACAATAATATGTAATAATTTTCATATAAAAACAAAAAATTGACTTACTGTTAGCTTTAAATAGTATTTTACGTTTTTGATATGAATTAGATCACCTAAATTAATTTTTTAAATAATGCTTGGAGATGTCTTTAAATTTATGACATTGATTACAAATAAACGTATTTTAGATTTTTCTGAAATTCAAATTATGGGGATTTTAAATATTACTCCTGATTCCTTTTTTGATGGAGGTAATTATTGCACCCTTCCTAAAGCAATTGATCATGTGTTTAATATGATTACTTATGGTGCTACTTGGATTGATGTCGGCGGAGAATCAACACGACCTGGATCCGATATTGTCAGTGATGAAGAAGAAGCGGATCGGGTTATACCTGTAGTACGTGCTATAGCACAGCGTTTTGATACTTATATTTCAATAAATACATCATCAGCATTAATAATACGTGAGAGCGCAGCTATCGGTGCTCATATGATTAATGATATCCGCTCTCTTACTGCTACAGGAGCGCTGAAAGCTGCATTGTATTGTAAACTGCCGGTGTGTTTAGTACATATGCAAGGAGAGCCTAATACAATGCAAAATTCTCCTATGTATTCTAATGTTACACATGCAGTAAACGAGTATTTTATTAAACAAATCACTCGTTTTGAATTAGCGGGTATTAGCAGAAATAAATTATTACTTGATCCTGGTTTTGGTTTTGGGAAGAGTTTATCACATAATTATCAACTATTAGCTAATTTGAAATATTTTCATCATTTTGGTTTACCTTTATTAGTAGGTATATCACGCAAGTCAATGCTTAGTCTTAGTTCTAATTCATATAATCCTAAACAAAGATTAATAGGCAGCATTGCTTGCGCAGTGATTGCAGCTACACAAGGCGTACAAATTATTCGCGTGCATGACGTTAAGGAAACAGCAGAAGCATTAAAAGTGGTGCGCATGATGTTGAAACAGCGATCAAAATAAGGACAAAAATTAATATGAAGCGCCGCAAATACTTTGGTACTGATGGAATTAGAGGTAAAGTTGGAAGCATTCCCATTACTCCAGATTTTATTCTGAAGCTTGGTTGGGCTGCAGGAAAAGTATTAAGTCGTTTTAGTGGGGGTAGGTCTAATTACGTTATTATTGGAAAAGATACTCGCATTTCTGGGTATATGTTAGAATCGGCATTAGAGTCAGGATTAGCTGCCGCTGGTTTGTCTGCTGCATTAACTGGTCCTATGCCTACTCCAGCTATTGCGTATTTAACTCGTGCTTTTAGAGCTGAAGCTGGCATTGTAATTTCTGCTTCACATAATCCTTTTTATGATAATGGTATTAAGTTTTTTTCTATTAAGGGTACTAAATTAGATGATGAAGTAGAGCATTCTATAGAAATAGAATTAGATAAATGTTTAACGTGTGTTGACCCAAAAGAGTTAGGAAAAGCTAGTCGTATTGTTGATGCAGCTGGTCGTTATATAGAATTTTGCAAAGGAACTTTCCCTGCTCATCTCAGTTTAAGAAAATTAAAAATAATTGTAGATTGTGCTAATGGAGCTACTTATCATATAGCTCCAAGTGTATTTCGTGAATTGGGCGCTAATGTGATTACTATTGCGTGTCGTCCAAATGGAGTTAATATTAATAAAGAAAGTGGTACTACAGATATTCGGCAATTACGTGCTCATGTATTAGCAAAAAAAGCAGATTTAGGTATTGCTTATGATGGGGATGGAGACAGGGTCATTATGGTTGATCATTTTGGAAATAAAGTAGATGGTGATCAAATGCTGTACATTATTGCTCGAGAAAAATTACATTGCAAGCAATTAACAGGTGGTATTGTAGGGACTCTTATGAGTAATATGGGGCTTGTATTGGCATTAAAACAGTTAAATATCCCTTTTATACGTTCTAATGTCGGCGATCGCTGTGTACTTGCAATGTTAAAAAAAAAGGGTTGGAATATTGGAGGTGAAAATTCCGGGCATATTGTACTTTTAGATAAAACTACCACGGGAGATGGTATTATTGTTGCTCTTCAAATATTGTCCGCAATGGTAAATAATTGCGTAAGTTTATATGAATTATGTAATGATGTGTCTTTATTACCTCAAATTTTAGTTAATGTATATTGTTCTAGTATTCAAAGCCCTTTAGAATCTGATTTGGTTAGAAAAGAAACTAAAGCAGTAGAACAGGAGTTATCTGAACAAGGACGCGTGTTATTGCGTCAGTCTGGTACTGAACCATATATTCGTATTATGGTAGAGGGAAAATGTTATGGTAAAATATTATATTTAGCAAATAGGATTGCTTCTGTAATAAGATCGGAAATAAAATCAATACAATAGTAATTTACTTCAAATATTATGCGTATATCGAATAATTGTAATATATAGGAGTTATATAGTATTTTTTATATAGAAAGAAATATTAGTAGTTGCAGAAATTATTTATTTTTTTTAAATGTAAAATGTTTATATAAGGCGATATAATGTCATGTATCAAGCTTTTTTGGTTATATTTTTAATTATAGCAATATCTCTAATCACATTGATTATGTTACAACAAAACAAAAATAATGATTCAGGAGGAATGTTTAGTAGTCGTTCTTTAGGAGATATGTTAGGTTCAGGAGGTATCAATGATGGTATAACGTGTTTAATAGTAATTTTAGCTATATTATTTTTTTTATTTAGTTTGTTACTGGGAAATATAAATAGCAAACAAAATCAAAAGTATATTCAAAACAATACACAAAATAGTCAATTACAAGATTAATAAAATTATATAAATTTTAAGCGTAATTTTTCAACAACAAATTGGTTAAAGATATCTTTTTATATGTAATAAAAAAGACATAAAATATATGTAACCAGCAATGTATATATAAATTAAAATATTACTATATGTGATTTCATATTATCGATGATTGTTAATAACCGAGGTGGTGGAATTGGTAGACACGCTACTTTGAGGTGGTAGTTCTCTTATTTGAGATTACGGGTTCAAGTCCCGTCCTCGGTATTGTTTCGTAATATAAATAATTTGCTTTTTTGGAGTTATGTGGTATACAATTCTTATTGTTTTAGTACAGGCGCGGGGTGGAGCAGTATGGCAGCTCGTCGGGCTCATAACCCGAAGGTCGTTGGTTCAAATCCGACCCCCGCAACCGTATCAAGTAGGTTGTTTTATTTATACTGTAGGAAATAATACGTTTTGTGTGTTATACTAAGCTTGACCGATCCGGGTGTTCTCGTTTGAGAATAATGGAAAAATGTTGATATTTAGATATTAGGGGCTACATAAACAATATCAATTTATTAAATTAGTTATGGTTAAATGTTTAGTTAATATTCAGAGAATATTAATAGATTTCTTTTCATGTTGATAACGTACCTATCAAATAAGTAGATCACTGATTATTTTCTATGGAAATTTCTCAAGGTTTATTAATTTCATAATATCGAATAGAATTCTGTTATATGTTACAAGGTTGTCTGATATGAATAGGACGATTAAATTAATTTGTATTAATTATAATCATAGTTTTTGTAATTGAATCGATAAATTGCAATACATTATGTTGTCAATACGATGTAGGGGTGAGTTATTTTTTAAAATTTAATTACACAATGATATACACATAATAGCTATTAAGGAAATAACGTTTGAGAAACTGGGATGAATAAAGAGATTTTGGCTGTTATAGAAGCAGTTTCTAATGAAAAAGCTGTACCTCAAGAAAAAATTTTTGAAGCATTAGAAACAGCATTGGCTGCTGCTACAAAAAAGAAATATGAACAAGATGTTGAAGTTCGTGTTGTAATTGATCGTAAATCAGGTCAGATTAATACATTTCGGAGGTGGGTTGTAGTGGAACAAGTAACTCAACCTACTAAAGAAATTACATTAGATGCAGCTCGATTTGAGAATCCAAAAGTTCAAATTTGTGATTACATTGAAGATGGCATTGAATCTATTAGTTTCGATCGTATTACAACTCAAACTGCAAAACAAGTTATTGTTCAAAAGGTACGTGAAGCTGAACGTGCAATTATTATAGAACAGTTTTTAAATCGACAGGGTGATATCGTTACAGGTATAGTAAAGAAAATTAATAGAGATAGTATAAGTATAGATTTAGGAAATAATGCTGAAGGTATTATTAATAGAGAAGAAATGTTACCGCGTGAAAATTTTAGATTGGGAGATAGAATTCGTGGTATTCTTTATTTGGTGCGACCGGATTTTAAAGGTCCTCAATTACTTATCAGTCGTACGAGGACCGAAATGTTGATTGAATTATTTCGTATCGAGGTACCTGAAATTGGAGAAGAATTAATCACAATTAAAGCCGCAGCGCGCGATCCTGGTTCACGGGCAAAAATTGCCGTTAAAACAAATGATAAGCGTATTGATCCAGTAGGAGCATGTGTAGGAATGAGAGGCGCACGGGTTCAGGCTGTGTCTGGTGAATTAGGAGGAGAACGAGTAGATGTTATATTATGGGATGATAATCCTGTTCAATTTGTTATCAATGCTATGTCTCCTGCTGATGTTGCGTCTATTGTGATAGATGAAGATAAGCATACAATGGATATTTCAGTAGAGGAATCTAATTTACCTCAAGCTATTGGAAGGAATGGACAAAACATTCGTCTAGTATCTCAATTAAGCGGATGGGAACTCAATATTATGACTGTAGATGAGTTGGAAAAGAAACGTCAAGTTGAAATATGTGCTATTATCAATATTTTTATTCATTCCTTAAATATCAGTGAGCAATTTGCTAAAATTTTAATTGATTCAGGGTTTTCTTCACTTGAGGAATTAGCTTATGTACCTATGACAGAATTATTATCAATAAAAGAATTTGATAGAAAAACAGTAGAAATAATTAGAGATCGCGCAAAAAGTGCTTTAAAGAATTTTTCTGTGACTCATAATGAAAAAGATGTTAAGGAAGATAATTATACTGCGGCGGTTATTCATCCCATTACAGGATTATTGAGATTACCTAATATTGAATATAAATTAGCATTAACATTAGTTGAACGTGGTATTTCCACATTAGAAGAGTTAGCTGAAAAAGATATTTCGGATCTTTCCGATATTGAAGGATTAACTAAAGAAAAAATTGGAGAATTAATTATGGAAGCCCGCAATATTTGTTGGTTTAATAATGATAACAAACATTAATATTATTATTCATAATAATTAAGGAAAGCCATGACAGATACCACCATACAATCGTTTGCTGCGGAAATGAAAATGTCAGTAGATCAATTAATACAATGGTTTTCATATATTGGCATTTTAAAAACAGAAATAGGTATTGTAACTCAAAAAGAAAAAGAAATTTTATTTAAGTATATGAATGATAATAAAAACGACATATCTAATAAATTAATATTACAACGAAAAATGCGTAGTATTTTAAGTGTATCTAGTGTAGGTGGTAAAAATAAAAAAGTACACATAGAGATACGAAAGAAACTTACATATGTACAATCTACCTTACAAGAGGCAGAGTTTATTGGTGTAAAAAACAAAATGGTTTTTGATGCTAATCGTGAAACATCTAATCTAACTGTAAAGAATAATAGATTGGTCAACAAAAAAATAAGTAATACTCTCAGTCCGTTATCGTTAACACAAATCTCCAAAAAAAATCATCGTTATTTTGAATCAACAGAACACAAAGAGAAAGTTATAGAAAAAATCTCTCATAAATTTGAAGAAAAGTCTTTACAAGTATCAGATGAAACTCAGTCTCTTAAAAAAAAGACTAAAAACTGTTGGGACATTGAATTAAATAATACAAATGCAATTCGTTCTAATTTAGGAGATAGTCCCAATAATAATAAAATATATTGTATGCCTGAATTGCTAGAGAAGAATAATAATCAAAAATTAGAAAATGAAAGAAGAAATCGCTCTCGTGTGCGTACGAGATATCGAAATAGCGGAAAATTAATTAAACAACATAAAAGGAGTAATCATCATCGTTTATATGAGGCAACATCTGATGAATTGGGTATAGAAGAAGAGTTGTATGTTCCGAATCGTGTTAATAAAAATAAGCGTAAACAAAGCGCATTAGTACAAGTTTTTAATAAACCTGTTCAAACAATTACTCGCGATATTATTATTGGACAAACTATAAGTGTAGCTGAATTAGCCAATAAGATGTCCATAAAAAGCTCTCGTGTCATTAAAACGATGATGCAATTGGGTATAATCGCAACGATTAATCAAATTATCGATCAAGATACTGCTCAACTGGTGGCGGAAGAGATGGGCCATAATGTTATTTTACGTCGTGAAAACGAACTAGAAGAATTAATTATGAATGATCGTGGTGATATTGATATAACAAGTTCTGGTGCTACAATCGAAAATAGAGCGCCAATAGTTACTATTATGGGTCATGTAGATCACGGAAAAACATCCCTTCTTGACAGAATTCGTTCAACTAAAATAGCCTCTTCTGAGGTAGGAGGTATTACTCAAAGCATAGGTGCATATCATGTGAGTACTAATAATGGTATGATTACTTTTCTTGATACTCCAGGACATGCAGCATTTACTGCTATGCGTGCTCGTGGGGCTCAGATAACGGATATCGTTGTGTTAGTAGTAGCCGCTGATGATGGAGTTATGCCTCAGACTATTGAAGCAATAGAGCATATTAAGGCTGCCAATGTTCCTGTGGTTGTAGCAATAAACAAGATTGACAAATCAGAAGCCAATCCTGAACGAATAAAAAATGATCTTAATAACCATGGTCTTATTCCAGAAGAATGGGGTGGCGATACACAATTTATACATGTTTCTGCTACTTCAGGAAATGGAATAGACAATTTATTAGATGCTATTTTATTGCAATCAGATATGTTAGAGTTGAAAGTTGTACATCATGGTATGGCAAGGGCCATAGTCATTGAATCTTTTTTAGATAAAGGACGTGGTCCTGTAGTTGCTGTTCTGGTACGTGAAGGTACACTAAAATGTGGTGATATAATTTTATGCGGAACAGAATATGGACGTGTTCGCGCTATGCGCAATGAATTAGGGCATGAAATTACTTCAGCTGGACCTTCAATCCCGGTTGAATTATTGGGTTTATCGGGATCACCTGCTTCTGGAGAGAGTGTAATTGTAGTTCGTGACGAAAAAAAAGCTCGGGAGGTAGCTTTGTATCGTCAAGGAAAGTCTCGTGAAATAAAATTGGCTCGTCAAAAAGAACCCAACATAGAAAATATATTTTCCAGTATCAAGAATACTAGTGTGGTTTCTGAATTAAATTTAATTGTCAAATCTGACACACAGGGTTCTTCTGAAGCTATTCGTGAATCCTTAAAAAATTTATCAACTGGTGGTGATGTAGCAATAAAAATTTTATCTTCGTCTATTGGTGGTATTACTGAAACTGATGTTGCATTAGCAGCAGCTTCTAATGCGGTTATTTTAGGATTTAATGTTAGAGCAGATCCTACTGCTCGGCGTATAATTGAATTGGATCAGTTAGATGTGCGCTATTATTCAGTAATTTATGATTTGATAGATGAAGTAAAACAAGCAGTGCATGGTATGTTAGTACCACAATATAAACATGAAATTATTGGTTTAGCAAAAGTACGCAATGTATTTCGTTCTCCAAAATATGGAAACGTTGCTGGTTGCATAGTTGTTGAGGGAATGATAAAACGTCATAAAAAAATTAGAGTTATACGAGATAATATAGTAGTGTATGAAGGTGAGCTAGAGTCGCTTCGGCGTTTTAAAGATGATGTTAATGAAGTACGCAGTGGAATAGAATGCGGTATTGGTATAAAAAATTATAAAAATATTCATTCTGGAGATATGATTGAAGTGTTTGATATAGTAAAAATACCTCATGTATAACTGAGATTAAGTGTGTTCATTATTAGATTATTCAATTGGGTGTTTATTTACATGTAATGTAAATGTTTATTTTTTTACGGAAGGTAGACAGATGTACTTTCAACATAATTATCGTACTCAGCGTATTGCTCAAGAAATACATAAGAAAATTTCTATTATCTTGCAACATAGGATCGATGATATTCGCATAGGTATACCTACTATTTCAGGGGTTCAAATATCTAAAGATTTAAAAAATGCTAATATTTTTGTGACTTTTATTGATAAAGAAGGTCCGGAGGAAATAGATACTGCTGTTATGATATTACAACGTGCTTCACGGTTTATTCGTTTTTTATTAGCTAATACTATGTGTTTACGTGTAGCGCCTATGTTATGCTTTAAATACGATTCTTCACTAATTGAAGGAGCAAAAGTATATAGTTTAATTTCTATTACAGAAAAATTATAATATAAAAGTTAAATTAATAATTGCATTAAGGTTTCTAGTGAAGCGATATAAGAATATAGGAAATCGAGATATTAATGGCATTTTATTATTAGACAAACCTAAAGGAATATCTTCTGGTTTATTCTTAAATAAGATTAAAAAATTATTTAATGCTAAAAAGATAGGACATACCGGCACTTTAGATCCGTTAGCTACAGGAATGCTGCCTGTTTGTTTTGGTAAGGCGACTAAGTTTGCTAAATACTTGTTACATTCTGATAAACGATATACAGTCAGCGCTCAATTAGGAGTAAGTACTGATACTTTTGATTCAGATGGGACGATTATTAGTGTGTCGCCTGTACAGTCAGATGATTATATATTAGAACAATGTTTAGCATCATTTAGAGGAATAAGAAATCAAATTCCTCCTATGTTTTCATCATTAAAATATCGTGGATTACCTTTATATAAATACGCCAGAAAAGGAATACATTTTCCTAGAAAACCCAGGTCGATTCATATATACAATCTGAGTCTTATTAAAAAAACAGAAAATATTATCGAATTAGATGTCCATTGTTCTACAGGCACTTATATTCGTAGTATGGTGAATGATATTGGAGAGTATTTAGGTTGCGGAGCACATGTCATAGAATTACGTCGTTTATCAGTAGGGCAGTACATTGCTTCTTCTATGATAAATATAGCAACTTTGGAAGCTATTTTTTACAATGATTCTTTTGATGATGTACAAGTGTTTTGCAAGTTAGATGCCTTCTTGACGCCAATGAATATGATCATGATTGAGTTTGCGAATATATCCAATGACAAATGTTGACATTATTTATATATGTTATTTTTGCGTCAAGAATATAAAATGGACACATTTTGATAATTGATACAGTCAAATTACGTGAACGTATGAGTGTTGATTATATGTGTTATTTGCAGTGTTTATAAGGGTTAGACAGTTTTTATTGTATGTTTTTGGATAGATACAGATAATGTACAAAATAAAGAAATATATTTTCTATTTTTATCTAATTTATTTTTTAATTAAATAGAGGAATACAATGAAAAATTGAATATTGATTCCAATTTTATTTAATTTAATTTTCAAATATAATTTATCTTCAAATTAAATATAGTTTTTTAAATAAAAGGTGTTGTCCATGTCTTGGAGTGCTGAAAAAACAAGAGAAATAATTTCTACATTTGGTCGTAACGCTAAGGATACTGGTTCTACTGAGGTACAAGTTGCTCTATTAACTGAACGTATTGATCATTTGAAACATCATTTTTTAAAACATAAAAAGGATCATCATAGTCGCCGCGGATTACTTAAGATGGTCGCTCATCGGAGAAGATTATTGAAATATTTAAAAGAAAATAACATGTTACATTATACTAATTTAATACGAAATTTAGGATTGCGTCATTAATATAATTTAGTTTGTGAAGAATATAAATATTTTGACGATATTTTTTTATTTATTGAGGAGCTTTTGAAAATAAGTTAGAAAATGAAATTTTGTTAATTTTATATTTAAGATCATGATGTTCTTATGATTATTTAGACATATTAAAAAATTATATATTAAATTATAAAAAGGATATTATTTTGTTAGATCCGATTATTCATAAATTTAAATATGGACAGCATACTGTAATTTTAGACATTGGAACAATAGCTCGTCAAGCAAATGCTGCAGTCATGGCGAGTATGAGTGATACTACAGTATTAGTTACAGTAGTTAGTTCTAATCAAGTAAGATTAGAACAAGATTTTTTTCCTCTTGTTGTAAATTATCAAGAGCGCACTTATGCTGCTGGAAAATTTCCAGGAGGTTTTTTTCGTCGAGAAGGTCGACCAAGTGAAAACGAAACGTTAACGTCTCGCTTGATTGATCGCCCTATTCGGCCGTTATTCCCTAAGGGATTTATTAATGATGTACAAGTAGTTGCTACGGTAGTATCAGTAAATCCTCAAGTAAATCCAGATATTGTAGCAATAATAGGAGTATCCGCGGCATTGAGTTTGTCTGATATTCCATTTTTTGGACCCATTGGGGCAGCTAGAGTTGGTTATATTAAAAATCAATATGTATTAAATCCAACAACGACGGAATTATCTAATAGTAAGTTAGATTTGGTGATTTCAGGGACTGAATCCAATATTTTGATGGTGGAATCAGAATCGTGTTTACTAAGTGAAAAAGAAATTTTAGACGCTATTATATTTGGTCATGAACAACAACAAATAGTGATTCATAATATTAATAAATTAGTTAAAAAAGTTGGAAAAACTAAGTATTCTTGGAACGAAAAGGAAGTTAATATATCTTTAAAAACGTATTTATCTGAATTGTATGAGTCTCGTTTGCAAGATACATATTGTTTTTTTGATAAGAAGGAGCGTCATACTCAAGTTGATGGCATTAAGAAAGATATAGTAAAAACCGTTCTTAGTAGCTACCAGCATTCCGCTGTAGATGAAAAAGAAATAATGTATCTTTTAAATTACTTAGAAGCGCAATCAATTCGTTATCGTATTTTAACGAACAAATTACGTGTTGATGGACGTTCGCAAGATACAATTCGGAAAATAGATATAAAAACAGGCATATTACCACGTACTCATGGATCAGCATTATTTACTAGAGGCGATACTCAAGCGCTGGTTGTTGTTACGCTTGGCACAGAACGCGATGCACAGAATATTGATGGATTAACTGGTATTCGTGCGGATAGATTTTTATTACACTATAATTTTCCACCATATTGTGTGGGTGAAATAGGTGTCATAGGAGCTCCAAAAAGAAGAGAAATAGGACATGGACGTTTAGCCAAACGAGGTATGTTAGCAGTTATGCCTAATGCTAATGAGTTTCCGTATACAATACGTGTAGTGTCAGAAATCACTGAATCTAATGGATCGTCCTCTATGGCATCTATTTGTGGTACATCGTTAGCGTTGATGGATGCTGGAGTGCCGATTAAAGCAGCAGTTGCTGGTGTTGCTATGGGTTTGATTAAGGAAGGAAACGATTTTGTGGTATTATCTGATATTGTTAGCGATGAAGATCATATTGGAGATATGGATTTTAAAGTATCTGGTAGTCGTCAAGGTATCACGGCATTGCAAATGGATATTAAAACGGATGGGATTACTTATGATATAATAAATATTGCGCTACAAAAAGCAAAAAATGCTCGACTGCAAATATTAGATATTATGGAACAGATTATTAAGTTTCCTAATCAGGAAATTTCTAAATTTGCTCCCAGGATATATAGCATTAAAGTTAATCCAGATAAAATTAAAGATGTTATAGGAAAAGGAGGATCAGTTATTCGCTCATTGACTGAAGAAACTAATACTATTATTGATATTGAAGATAATGGCATCATAAAAATAGTTGCTTTAGATTATGACAAAGCAAAACAAGCTATTCGTAGAATTAACGATATCACTGCAAACATTGAAATAGGAGCCATTTATACTGGAAAAGTTAGTCACATTGTGGAATTTGGAGCATTTGTTACTATCCTTTCTGGAAAAGAAGGATTAGTTCACATTTCCCAGATTTCTGAAAGAAGAATAAATAAAGTAACTGATTATTTGAAATTAGGACAAGAAGTACTAGTAAAAGTGTTAGAAATAGATCGTCAGGGACGAATTCGATTGAGTATGAAAGGGGTACATCAAGTGAGCGCATAGTATTTTACTGTGATAAAATTTTATATGTTTACGTATGTGAGATAATTGTAGTTGCGTGGTTGATTACATAGAAAAGATCGGTGACGATTCATGTAGCTAGGTTCTAGGTTGGGTGTTGAAATTTATAGCAATAAAAAAATCATATATAATATTAAGGCATATATAAGGGTATATATAAGGTATATAATACAATTAAGTAAGATAGTGCATATTATCATTTAAAAAATAAATCAAATCAAATCATTTGATGCTTAATAGAATAAAATTCTAATACAAGATAAATATGGGTACTAAGGAAATAAATCAATTGAATTAGTGATACACTATTACATAACTTATACAAAATATATATGGTTAATATTTCATAGCATCTCAAGAATTAATGTTTTTTCTTCTTTATGAAATGGAATTTATACTCGTATTCATGAAGTTATAATCAATATTGTTAATTTTATTTTAATTTGTAGTTATTGCAAGCGCAGGATATGTATGACGAGAGCGTTGTTATTAAAATAACTTTAATCCGTCTGTATGTGTATTCTTTTTATATTTTTTAAAAGGGTTTTGATGTGTATTTTATACAGTTAATTGTTTATTAAAATGAGGTAATCACAGATGTCGAAAACCGCAGACTCTTTTATAGATTTAGGATTAAATCGTTATATTGTCAATGTTTTACATGATGTGGGGTATGAAAAACCTTTACCGATTCAAATTCAATGCATTCCATATTTATTAGCTGGATATGATGTGTTAGGAATGGCGCATACAGGTAGCGGAAAAACTGCGGCATTTGTTTTACCATTATTACATAATATTGATATTAACAATTCTTGTTCTCAGGGTTTAATTATAACGCCTACTCGAGAGTTAGCGATACAAATTGGGAGAGTGTGTTCTAATTTTTCAAGATATATGAAAAAAATAAATGTTGTTACTTTATATGGAGGGCAAAGTTATGGCATTCAATTAAGTGCTTTAAATAAGAGACCTCATATTATAGTAAGTACTCCAGGTAGACTAATAGATCATTTAAACCGTGGCACTGCTAATTTATCGCAACTAAAAACTTTAGTGATAGATGAAGCTGATGAAATGTTGCGTATGGGATTTATTGAAGATGTAGAGCGTATCATTAAAAATATTCCAGTTAAACGTCAAACAGCATTATTTTCTGCTACTTTACCTATGGGTATTCGTCGTATAAGTTATCGATTTATGAATAATCCAAAAGAAGTATTTATTCATTCTAATACTAGCATGTGTGCTAATATTAGACAAAGTTATTGGTTAGTGCATGCAGGAATCGCTAAACATGACGCTTTAATGCGTTTTTTAGAAACAGAAGATTTTGATGCAGCTATTGTTTTTGTTCGTACTAAATATGCAACGCTAGAGATTTCCGAAATATTAGAGAGATTTGGTTACAATAGTGCAGCTTTGAATGGAGATATGAATCAAACAGTACGACATCAGACGTTAGATCGATTAAGGCATGGTAAATTAGATATTCTTATAGCTACTGATGTTGCTGCACGTGGATTAGATGTGCATCGTATTAGTTTAGTAATAAATTATGATATACCAATAAATTCTGATGCCTATATACATCGTATAGGCAGAACTGGTAGAGCAGGACGCATGGGAAAATCTTTATTATTTGTAGAGCAGAAAGAATGTCGTTTGTTGCGTCATATTGAACGTAAAATAAACTTAAAAATTCCAGAGGTTCAGTATCCTACCTCTAAAACTTTATTTGATTGTCGATTATTGAGATTTACGAATAAAGTAGAATATCAATTAAGTACTGAGAATGATGATTTGGATGTATATCGAGCTCTATTACCCCAAATAAAACCTAGAAGAGACTTGACAACGGAAAATTTAGCAGCGGTTTTGCTGAAAATAGCGCAAGGAAATCGTCCATTGGTATTACCTCCAGATCCGATTGTTAAAAATAAATCAGTTTCTAAAATGCGTATAAATAGTAATCGTCAAAATTATAGAGCTATTAAAACTAGGTTGCAATCTAAAATTGCTGATAATATGGATGCTTATCACATATCAGTAGGGCGTAATGATGGAGTTAAAATACGTCATATTATTAGAGTACTTTCGAATAATATTGCTAATATTCGTTATCACGAAATAGGTAATATTAAATTATTTTCTTTTCATGCTATTATTGAGTTAGACAAAGGGCTATCTAGTAACAAAATACTAACGCAGTTGTCTCATGCACGTATTTTAAATAAACCAATAAATATGAAATTCTTAGGTAGTATGTCTTCGTGTAATGATGTACATTGACAAAAAACATTTAATTGGAAATATATATGATTCAGATAAAATAACATCATTCTAAATTAATTATTTTTTAGTATATATGTTAAATATATAAACATTATTGTCAGAATAAATTATTGATATTATCATTTACTAAATAATAATATGTTAAATATGAATGATTATGCTTACTAATAATAGAAATAAACCACATGCGTTTATTTTTCAGGAATTAGGTATTACGCTTTGGAAGTTACGATATCCTGTAGTTTTAGACAACATAAATCCGATTAAGTTATGGCCATGTCTTCGTTTAGTATTAATATCATCGGATTTTCCGATATCATTAGATGATCCTTTTGTTAAAGATGTTATACGTGCTATGCAGATTAATCCTAGAGAAGTATACGCGTTGACTACTAACCAAATTAAAATTTTAATTATTCCATCAGAATTTTCTTGTTATTGTTGGTGGATTGGTACTAAAGTATTAAATAATTTGAACGGTATATGTCTAATCACTCCATCTTTGCCAATATTAAAATGTGATATTCACGCAAAGCGTGATTTATGGCGACAAATTAGTGGTATTAGACTAAATACTTAAATTATTTAATCAATATTTATCGGTAATAAAAAAAATATATTAAAAATAATACAGTGATATTATCTTGATTTTTTTAATTTTTTAAAATTACATGCACACAATTTATCTTACAACATATTGATAATTTGACGTAATGTAAATAAAAATTTATTAGATAAATAGCATTTATGTCCTGATTCTATTGAATTATATTAATTTTAAAATTAACAATAATTATTAATTGCTAGAGTATTTATAATATGAATGTAAACTATATGCGTGATTTTTACTAAAAACGTCAAGAATTATTTCCAATAAAAAATTTATGTTAAATGTGGTTCAACAAATCACACGACGTTAAACGTGAATTATAAAATATATTATTTTAATTAATCTATTTAATCCTACCTTTAATATTTGATTTTTTTCAAAATCAAATATTTTTATATCAAAAAATGTAAGAATATCTTTTTATAGAATGTAAATATCTCATTGAGAATGAGTAATTTTATTTTTTATTGCTATTTTCATTAAAATAAATTGGTGTATTTTATGTGCAAATATAAGAATATTTAAGTATATAAATACATTAATATTACTGAAACCGTTCTATTATAAATAGATGATCTATTTTTAATTAATTGTATGTATATATAAAAATATTTGCGTATATGCAGGTAAATATACATTTTGATAATTTTTGTCAAAACAGATATTACTACATTAGTAAAACTTTTATATACTTAAATAATAATTGATTGTTTTTAAAAAGTTTTTATTGTAGATAGTACTACATTAATTAATATAATGATATAATTAGATATAATGTGTGTTTGTGCTAATTTTTAACTATTTATTATAATTATTTATCTAATAAAACATAGTAATAATATGGATAAACATTATGTGATCTTTGCTGTTTATTTGTATTAATGAAATTCAGGATATTAGAGTCATATTTAGGAGATAAAATATGCGAGTATTGAAATTTGGTGGCACTGCACTTTCTAATGCAAATCAGTTTATCCATGTCGCCAATATTCTTGAAAAAAACGCTCAAGAAGAACAAATAGCAGCGGTGTTATCGGCACCTGCAATGATTACTAATTATCTAGTATCAGTTATTGATCGCACGTTAAATGGTAGTTCTGTATTCGAACATATTCACAATATAGAAACTATTTTTAATACTTTGTTAGAAGATATAGCACAGACTCAACCAGGATTTAATCATATAACTTTGCGTCTTATATTAGAACAAGAGTTTATTCATTTAAAAAATTTACTACATGGAATTTCATTGTTAAAATTTTGTCCAGATAATATAAATGCTAATATTATTTGTTTGGGGGAAAAGTTGTCCATTATTTTAATGGAAGGGCTTTTAAATGCGAGGAATCTCCAAATAACTGTTATTAATCCAGTGGATAACCTTGTAGCACAAGGCAGAGAATATCTGACCTCTATGGTAAATATTGAAGAATCTACGCGGCGTATTAAAAATATACCTATTTCTCATTTGGATATTATGTTAATGGCTGGATTTACTGCGGGAAATGAGCAGGGTGAATTAGTTGCTTTAGGTCGAAATGGTTCTGATTATTCAGCTGCGATTTTAGCGGCTTGTTTAGGTGCTAGTCGTTGTGAAATTTGGACAGATGTAGATGGTATTTATACGTGTGATCCGCATCAAGTACCTAATGCAAAATTATTAAATTCATTATCTTATCAAGAGGCTATGGAACTTTCTTATTTTGGAGCTAAAATTTTACATCCACGCACTATTGTGCCGATTGCTCAATTTCACATACCTTGTTTAATAAAAAATGTTTTCAAACCTAATGCTCCTGGAACATTAATTGGATCAATTAATAATGATACGACTAATATAGTTAAAGGAATTACATATTTAAATGATATGGTAATGTTAAATATTTCTGGACCAGGAATGAAAGGAATGATTGGAATGGCCGCTCGTGTGTTTTCTGCAATGTCTAAGGCCATATGTTCAGTAGTGTTAATCACTCAATCATCTTCTGAGTATAGTATAAGTTTTTGCGTGCCTTATCAAGAGTTATCAAAAGCTTGCACTGCATTAAATGAAGAATTTAATTTAGAATTAAAAAATGGACTTTTGGAGCCAATAGATGCGATACGAGATCTCGCAATTATTTCAGTTGTGGGCGATGGCATGCGTACTCAACTTGGTTTGTCTAACAAATTGTTCGAAGCATTAGCTCGCGCTAATATTAATATTATTGCAATTGCTCAAGGATCTTCAGAGCGTTCTATTTCGGTGGTGATAAAAAACAATGTTACTGCTATTGGAATTAGAGTAGCTCATCAAATGTTATTTAGTACTGATCAATTAATAGAAGTATTTATTATTGGATCTGGAGGCGTTGGTACTGCTTTAATAGAACAAATTCGACGTCAGAGACATTGGTTAAAAAATAAACATATCGACCTACGAGTATGTGGTATTATTAATTCTCGAATGATGTGTATCGACATAAATGGGATTGATTTAAATAACTGGGAATCATCTCTAAAGAAAACTCATGAATCTTGTAATTTAAAAAAATTAATGGAAATTATACAAGAAAATCATTTATTAAATCCAGTTGTTGTTGATTGCACTAGTAGTATTGATGTAGTTAATTATTATGTGGATTTTCTGTTAAATGGTTGTCATGTGATTACACCAAATAAAAAAGCTAACACCGGATCTATGGAGCAATATAGAAGACTTAGGGATATTGTGATAAAATCACGAAGGAAATTTTTATATGATACTAATGTCGGAGCTGGATTACCAGTTATAGAAAATTTGCAAAATTTGTTAAATGCTGGAGATGAATTAATCAGTTTTTCAGGTATTTTATCTGGATCTTTATCATTTATTTTTGGAAAATTAGATGAAGGATTATCATTATCTGCTGCAACTTTATTAGCTCAGAAGAAAGGCTATACTGAACCAGATCCTAGAGATGATCTTTCTGGTATAGACGTAGCTAGAAAATTATTAATTTTAGCACGAGAAGTTGGATATGAATTAGAATTGAATGATATTCAAGTCGATCCAGTAATACCACATAATTTTATAAGTAAAAATGATACGGATAGTTTTTTTAAAAAATTGTCTTTACTAGATGACATTATTTCTGATAAAGCTCAAAGGGCGTATAAATCAGGACATGTATTGCGTTATGTTGGGAATATACAGGAAGGACAGTGTCGCGTGCAAATCGAATCTATAAATAATAATCATCCATTATTTAAAGTAAAAGATGGAGAAAATGCTCTTGCATTTTTTACTCGGTATTATCAACCATTACCATTGGTATTACGTGGTTATGGTGCAGGTAATGATGTTACAGCAGCCGGAGTATTTGCAGATTTATTACGCACTTTATCATAATAAAAGTAAGGATGTGTGTAGATATGGTCAGAGTTTATGCGCCAGCGTCTATCGCTAATATTGGAGTGGGGTTTGATACTTTAGGTATGGCAATTGCTCCAATAAATGGTAGCTTACTTGGAGATTGCATTAGTGTTGAAAATGCTAATGCATTTAGTTTAAGAAGTACAGGATTTTTTCATAGTCAATTACCAATACAATTAGAAGAAAATATCGTATTCCAATGTTGGAGAAGATTTTGTGAAATTTTAGGACAAACATATTTTTTGAGTATTAAATTGGAAAAAAATATTCCTGTTTCTTCTGGTTTGGGTTCTAGCGCTTGTTCCATAGTAGCTGTATTGGTCGCAATGAATTATCATTGTGGATGTCCACTTAATACAGATCAATTGCTCATGCTAATGGGGGAAATGGAAGGTAAAATTTCTGGTTCAATTCATTTTGATAATGTGTCTCCTTGTTTTTTAGGAGGTACGCGTTTAATATTGCAGAATTGTAATATTGTTAACCAGATAATACCTAGCTTTGATGATTGGTTGTGGATTGTAGCGTATCCAGGTATTAAAATGTCTACAGCAGTATCTCGATCAGTATTACCAAATAAATATGATCGTGAAGATTGTATTAATCATAGTCAAAATTTATCCGGATTTGTACATGCTTGTCATACTAAACAAGAATATTTAGCAATTAGATGTATGAAGGACATCATTGCAGAACCTTATCGATCACGATTGTTTCCGATTGAATTATCTTGCATACGTCATAGTGTTATGAAAAGAGGTGCTATATCTTGTGGTATTTCAGGATCTGGTCCTACAGTTTTTGTATTATGTAATAATCATGATGTAATAGAAGATATTTCTAATTGGTTATCACGTTTTTATTTACAAAATAATTCAGGTTTTGTTCGAATTTGTTCTTTAGATAATCTTGGAGCGCGTATTATGGTGAATAATGAATGAAACTATATAATATTAATCAACATAGTGAACAAGTCACGTTTACTCAAGCTCTCTTGCAAGGATTAGGAAAAAATCAGGGGTTATTTTTCCCAGAAGATCTTCCAAAATTCTCTATATTTGAAATAAATTCTCTCTTAGAAATGAGTTTTATAGAACGTAGTACGCATATTTTATCTACATATATTGGCTCTGAATTATCAAAAAATAGTATATTAACTTGTGTTAAAAATGCTTTTAATTTTCCAGTCCCATTAGTGTGTATAAATAATAATGTTGCAGTTTTAGAACTTTTTCACGGCCCAACTTTGGCTTTTAAAGATTTTGGAAGTCGATTAATGGCGCAGATGTTAAATCAGACTAACCATCGTTTTGATAAACCGATGGTTATTCTGACTGCTACTTCTGGAGATACAGGTGCTGCTGTAGCCCATGCTTTTTTTAATTTAAGTAATATACATGTTATAATTCTTTACCCTAGAGGTAAGATTAGTGCATTACAAGAAAAATTATTTTGCACTTTAGGAGGCAATGTTTCTACAATATCAGTAAACGGAGATTTTGATTCATGTCAACGTTTAGTTAAGCAAGCTTTTGATGACAGCGTACTGCGACAAAAATTAGATTTAAATTCTGCGAATTCCATTAACATTGGTCGATTATTAGCTCAAATTTGTTACTATTTTGAAGGGGTATCACAATTACCGCATCACATGCGTAATAAACTAGTTATTGCAGTTCCTAGCGGTAATTTTGGAAATTTAACAGCAGGATTATTAGCTCAATCTTGTGGATTACCAGTGAAGAAGTTTATTGCTGCTACTAATATTAATGATACTGTGCCTAGATTTTTAGAATATGGTTATTGGGAACCTCGTCCTACTGTTTCAACGTTTTCTAATGCTATGGATGTAAGCTCTCCAAGTAATTGGTCTAGAATAGAAGAATTATTTCGTCGAGAAAATAAATCTATTAAAGATTTGGAATATGGTTGTGTTAATGATTTTCTCACCGAGAAAACAGTCCAAGAAATTGCAGATTTAGGATATCTTTCCGAACCTCATACCGCTGTAGCATATCGATCACTATGCGATAAATTACATTCTGATGAATTTGGTATATGTCTTGGTACTGCTCATCCTGTTAAATTTAAAGAGTTAGTAGAGGATTTTTTGAAAAAAAAGATACAAGTAATATTACCAGTTGTATTAAAAGAGCGTATGAAATTACCTATTTTATCGTATGAAATATCCAAATGTTTTTCTTCGTTACGTAACCTAATTTTAAGAATAATGTCTTAAAATATTATGTATATACTACAAACATATATGTGTTATATTAAAATCTAGTATTTTTTATATTTTTGCGTTCATTAATGCATTTAATAAGATTATAAATAATTATATAGAATATATATAAACATATTTATACATCTGTATCAATATGAATATTGATACAGATGTATAACAAGATGATGTTTTGTAAAGAGTAGTGATGAATAAAATTAAATAATTATATGAATAATCCGTTTGCTATATATGGATATTTTATAATTTTATTAGTGATTTTTACAAAATAATTAATTATCTTAAATTCATATAATGTTTTTTGAAAAGTTTTGAAAACAAATTTTTTTTAAGGTTGAAAAGTACAGTTTTGACCGCATATCAGGTGCATGGTGTGGTTAAATTGATTTTCAGTGGAGATGTATAGATGGGAAAAATTATTGGCATAGATTTGGGGACAACCAATTCTTGTGTTGCAATTATTGAAGGAAATAAACCTCGTGTATTAGAAAATAGTGAAGGTGATCGTACAACTCCTTCTATTATTGCTTATACACAAGATGGAGAGATTTTAGTTGGTCAACCAGCTAAGCGGCAGTCTGTTACTAATCCTAAAAATACTTTATTTGCTATTAAGCGATTGATTGGTCGTCGGTTCCAAGATACAGAAGTGCAGCGTGATGTGAATATCATGCCGTATAAAATAATTTCTGCTGATAACGGAGATGCTTGGTTAGATGTTAAAGGTCAAAAGATGGCGCCTCCTCAGGTTTCCGCTGAAATTTTAAAAAAGATGAAGAAGACCGCAGAAGATTATCTTGGAGAACAAATTTCTGAAGCAGTTATTACGGTTCCGGCTTATTTTAATGATGCTCAACGTCAAGCTACTAAAGATTCTGGACGTATTGCTGGTTTAGAGGTTAAAAGAATTATAAATGAACCGACTGCTGCAGCATTAGCTTATGGTTTAGATAAAGAAACTAGAGGGAATCGCACAATTGCAGTATATGATTTAGGAGGGGGAACTTTTGATATTTCAATTATTGAAATTGATGATGTTGATGGAGAAAAAACTTTTGAAGTGCTGTCTACTAATGGAGATACTCATTTAGGGGGAGAAGATTTTGATAGCCTTTTAATAAATTATTTAGCAGATGAGTTTAAAAAAGATCAACGTATTAATTTGTATAATGATCCTTTAGCAATGCAACGACTGAAAGAAGCAGCAGAGAAAGCAAAAATAGAATTATCTGCTTCGCATCAAACTGATGTGAATTTACCATATATTACAGCAGATAATACTGGACCGAAGCATATGAATATTAGAGTAACTCGTGCTAAATTAGAATCCTTAGTAGAAGATTTAGTTAATCGTACTATGGAGCCGCTGAAAGTAGCGCTCAAAGATGCTAACTTGTCTGTGTCCAATATAAATGATGTTATTCTAGTAGGTGGGCAGACTCGCATGCCTCTTGTTCAAGCAAAAGTATCTGAATTTTTCCAAAAAGAGCCACGCAGAGATGTCAATCCTGATGAAGCTGTTGCTATCGGAGCGGCAGTGCAGGGAGGAGTATTGTCTGGAGATGTAAAAGACGTGTTGTTGTTGGATGTGACCCCATTATCTTTAGGGATTGAAACAATGGGGGGAGTTATGACTTCATTAATCGCTAAAAATACTACTATTCCTACTAAACATAGTCAGATTTTCTCTACCGCTGAAGATAATCAATCTGCTGTCACTATTCATGTCTTACAAGGAGAAAGAAAGAGAGCAAGTGATAATAAATCGTTGGGACAATTTAATCTAGATGGAATAGCAGCGGCGATGCGTGGTATACCTCAGATTGAAGTGACTTTTGATATTGATGCTGATGGTATTTTACATGTATCTGCTAAAGATAAGAATAGTGGACGTGAACAAAAAATTACTATTAAAGCTTCTTCTGGTTTAAATGAAGAAGAAATTAATAAAATGGTTCAAGAAGCAGAGGCTAATGCTGAATCAGATCGTAAATTTGAAGAGTTGGTGCAAATTCGAAATCAAGCTGATCATTTGCTACATAGCACTAAAAAACAATTAACGGAAGTTGGCGATAATATATCATCAGATGATAAATCTGCTATAGAAGACGCATTAAAAGAATTGGAATCAGTTATAAAAAACGAAGACAAAAATGAAATTGAATCTAAAATTCAATCTTTAATTAAAGTTTCTGGAAAATTATTGGAAGCCAGTCAAAAACATCAAGAACAATCTAAGTCTCAGTCTTCTAATAGTACTTCTGATCCAAATGGAGAAGTAGTAGATGCAGAATTTGAAGAAGTAAAGAACAAAAAATAATATTTTTTAAAAAATAAATTTAGAGCAGGAGAAGAGTAATTATTAAAATTATAAATGAAAAAATGTTGAATCTATAAATGTATTACTAAATTAATAGGTATACAAAGGGACATAAAGAAAACCATGGCTAAATCAGACTATTATGAGATTTTGGGCATTTCCAAAAATGCGGATGAGCGTGAAATCAAAAAGTCCTATAAACGCCTGGCAATGAAATTTCATCCAGATCGTAATCAAGGGAATACCGCAGCTGAAACAAAATTTAAAGAAATTAAAGAAGCATATGAAGTATTAAGTAATGCAGAAAAACGTGCAGCTTATGATCAGTATGGTCATGCAGCGTTTGAATCAGGAAGTATGGGGGCAACAGCAAATTCAGGAGGAGCAGATTTTAGCGATATTTTTGGTGATGTGTTCGGAGATATATTTGGAGGAAATAGAAGGAATCGTGCAGGCAGAGGATCGGACTTGCGTTATAATATAGAGTTGAGTTTAGAGGATGCAGTTCGTGGGATTATTAAAGAAATATGCATACCAACTTTATCGACGTGTGAGAAATGTCGTGGAAGTGGCGCGAGATCAAATTCAGCGATAGTTACTTGCATGACATGTCATGGTCAAGGGCAAATTCAAATACGCCAAGGTTTTTTTTCTGTACAGCAATCTTGTCCCACATGCCATGGACATGGTAAAATTATTAAAGAAGTTTGTAATAAATGTCGTGGAAATGGACGAGTAGAACGATCTAAGACTCTATCTGTTAAAATTCCAGCTGGTGTAAACACAGGAGATCGTATACGTTTATCAGGTGAAGGCGAATCTGGCAAAAATGGTGCACCTTCAGGAGATTTATACGTTCAAGTTCAAATTAGAAAACATCCCATTTTTGATAGAGAAGAAAAAAATCTTTATTGTGAAGTACCAATTAGTTTTTCTATGGCAGCCTTGGGAGGAGAAATTGAGGTGCCAACCTTAGATGGGAGGGTAAAATTAAAAATTCCTCCTGAAACCCAAACTGGAAAACTATTTCGTATGAGAGGAAAAGGAGTAAAATCAGTTCGAAGCGGTGGTAATGGTGATTTGTTATGTAGAGTAGTGGTAGAAACTCCGGTGAAGTTAAATGATACACAAAAACGATTACTTCAAGATTTGTCAGATAGTTTTGAGGGACCTCATGGAAACCGAAACAGTCCTAGATCTAAAAGTTTTTTTGATGGTGTAAAAAAATTCTTCGATGATCTTACTCATTAATTGCTTACAGTGATGTTTCAATATTATTGATTTTTAAATGTTATTATTTTCCCTTTTACTGTGCAGTCAACACTCCATGGATTTGATACGCGCATATGCTCTAGATTTACATCTAGCGGCTTTATTTTTATGCATTAAACCTTTACAAGCCTGATGATCTATTATTTTCTGCATAAAAACAAATGCAGTCATTGCAGCTGTCTTATCTTTAATCTCAATTGCTGCATATACCTTTTTTATAAAGGTACGCAACATGGATCTCCGGCTTGCATTACACTTGCGTTGTTGTTGTGATTTTATAAGAGATTTTCTAGCTGATTTAGTGTTAGCCAATATGAAGTACCCCTTAAAATATTAAAATTTTAATTACACATATACCTTATGTTATATTTTTATATTATAAATTACAATTGTTATTTATATATTTTCAATATGATTATCATTACGGTTATAAATGTTTTTATAAATTTATTTTAATAATTATATTATTTGTATGATTTTTGAATTTATTTTATAAAATAAGTTAATACTTTTAAAAATATATGAATAAATATCAATATCTTTTAAGAATTTATTTGAATTTAACATGGAATTTGTTAGAGGATTACATAATATAAAATCCCGTCATAAAGGTTGCATACTTACTATCGGTAATTTTGATGGATTTCATCGTGGGCATCAGGCATTACTTGAAAAGTTACAAAAAAAACGAAACATTTTGAAATTACCTGTTGTGGTTATGATCTTCGAGCCACAACCTAAAGAATATCTATCTAATATAATAGCAATACGATTAACTAGATTGAGAGATAAAGTGAATTATTTATATACAGCAGGAGTAGATGTTATTCTATGTATTACTTTTAACAAAAAATTTGCTGCTATTGAAGCGTACAATTTTATTAAAAATATATTAATATCTAAATTAGACGTTCGGTTTGTTTATATCGGAGATGATTTTAAGTTTGGTGCTTTTAGAAAAGGGGATTTTATTTTATTGAAAAAAATCGGTAAAAATGAAGGTTTTAAAGTAATACGCATCGCCACTTATTTTGATGAAAACAATCGAAGAATAAGTAGTACTGCGATACGTGTTGCTTTAGTAGAAAATAGAATATTGGATGCTGAATTATTACTTGGACATTCTTATTGTATTTCTGGCCGTGTAGTGCACGGAGATGAATTAGGTCGTAGGATTGGGTTTCCTACAGCTAACGTATCATTACAGGGCAAACGATTACCAATGCATGGTGTATACGCAGTGGAAGTGTATGGTATTTCTAATCATCCATTACCGGGTATAGCCAATGTGGGAATTTGCCCGTCAGTTACTGGAAAAAATCAACAAAAGTTAGAAGTACATTTGTTAAATGTATCTACAAATTTATATACTTATCACGTTAAAGTAGTTTTTTTAGCTAAAATACGTGATGAACAATATTTCAGTTCCGTGAAAACATTACAGCGTCAAATTAAAAGCGATATAATAAAAGTACGTAGTTATTTTAATAAAATTAATAATATCAACAAAATTTATAAAAACGGAATAATTTATAAATGATTAACTATAAAAATACTTTGAATTTACCATACACATTATTTCCAATGCGTGCTAATTTACCTGTATGTGAGCCTACTATCTTAGAGCGTTGGTATAAAGATAATTTATACGAAGCAATTCGTCATAAAAAAAGTAAAAAAAAATTATTCATACTACATGATGGCCCACCTTATGTAAACGGCAGTATTCATTTAGGTCATGCAGTAAATAAAGTACTTAAAGATATTATTCTGAAATATAAAACCTTAATGGGGTATAATGCTCCTTATATTCCCGGTTGGGATTGTCATGGGTTACCTATCGAACTACAAGTAGAACGATTAATAGGGCAACTAGGAATTAATGTTGATCCAAATGAATTTCGAAGTATCTGTCGTAATTATGTTTTAGATCAAATAGAAATACAAAAAAAAGATTTCGTAAGATTAGGTGTCTTAGGAGATTGGTCACGACCTTATTTGACAATGGATTTTAAGACTGAAGCAAATATTATTCGCACCTTAAGCAAAGTTATATCTAATGGTTATTTCTATAAAGGAACAAAACCTGTACATTGGTGTTTTCAATGTTGTTCTGTATTAGCTGAATCAGAAGTGGAATATAATAATCATTGTTCTACGGCTATTGATGTTACTTTTTTTGCAGTAGATAATACTCGTATTTCTCAAATATTCAATATTGATTTATGTCAACGTATTATTGAATTAGTAATTTGGACTACTACTCCTTGGACATTACCTGCTAATCAAGCTATTTCTGTACATCCAGATTACAGCTATCAATTAATTGCGGTAAATAATAATAAATATATAATTATTGCAGCTAATTTAGTGAATGTTGTGATGCAACGCATACAATGTTTTTCTTGGAAAATTTTAGGTGAAACTTCAGGTAATGCCTTAGA
This sequence comes from Blochmannia endosymbiont of Camponotus modoc, assembly GCF_023585785.1. Taxonomy (NCBI): domain Bacteria; kingdom Pseudomonadati; phylum Pseudomonadota; class Gammaproteobacteria; order Enterobacterales; family Enterobacteriaceae; genus Candidatus Blochmanniella; species Blochmannia endosymbiont of Camponotus modoc. The sequence goes on along the minus strand of NZ_CP097765.1, from coordinate 437,386 downwards.
ATCGTTAAAATTTCGGCATCCGTTTATGTCGTTCGATGTTCCTGTTGTCTTGAGCGGTCATGTAGCACTAGATTCTGGAACAGGAGTAGTACATATCGCTCCAAATCATGGCGTTGATGATTATATTATAGCTCGAAAATATAATTTTAAAATTGTTGATATAATAAATGAAACAGGTCATTATGTATCTAATGTGCACCCTATGTTAGATGGCGTACAAGTATTTCAATCCAATGACATAATAATAAACTTATTAAATCAATCAGGTTCTTTATTACACGTAAATCGTAACTATAAACATAATTATCCATATTGTTGGCGTCATGCAGTTCCAGTCATTTTCAGAGCTACTGCACAGTGGTTTTTAAGTATGGATAAATATAATTTAAGAAATAAATTGTTGCAAACAATACACCAAGTAGATTGGATTCCAAATAAAGGAGAATATAGTATTGAAACAATGATTGTTAATAGACCTGATTGGTGTCTTTCAAGACAACGTGTTTGGGGTGTGCCAATACCTCTTTTCATTCATAAAAAAACTTCAATTTTACATCCGCGCACGATTGAATTAATGGAAGTAATTGCCCAACATGTAGAACAATACGGAATACAGGCGTGGTGGGATTTAAAAACTGAAGATATCATAGGCAATGAAGAAGCAGATCAGTATGAAAAAGTGTTAGATACGCTGGATGTATGGTTTGACTCTGGTTCTACTCATTATTCAGTGATACCAGAAAGATTAGAATATCGAAAGCAGTCACCAGATTTATATTTAGAAGGTTCAGATCAATATCGAGGTTGGTTTATGTCGTCTTTAATTATATCAACTGCAATTACAGGTAAAGCACCTTATAGAGAAGTATTGACTCATGGATTTACTGTAGATGCTCAGGGGCGTAAGATGTCTAAATCTCTTGGTAATGTCATTAGCCCTCAGGAAATAATAAAAGATTTCGGAGCAGATATCTTACGATTATGGATAGCTTCTTCTGATTATTCTAAAGAAATGGCAATTTCAAATGCTATTTTAAAGCATACAACTGATGTGTATCGACGTATTCGGAATACTGCTCGGTTTTTTTTAGCCAATATTAGTGATTTTGATCCAGAACAAGATTCTGTACATCCAGAAAATATGATTGAATTGGATTGTTGGGCAATGGATCGCGCTTTATCTGTACAGTTAGAAGTAATATCAGATTACAATAAATATAATTTTCATAATGTAATACAACGGATTATGCAGTTTTGTTCAGTAGAAATGGGTTCGTTTTATTTGGATGTTATTAAAGATCGACAATATACCACAAAAAAAAATAGTAAAGAACGTCGTAGCTGTCAGACTGCATTGTATCATATTCTTGAATCTATGGTGCGTTGGATTGCTCCAGTTTTATCTTTTACTGCTGATGAAATTTGGAGGTATATTCCAGGAAATAGATCAAAATATGTATTTACTGAAGAATGGTATAATGGCTTATTTAGTATAAGTTCAAAACAAATTATGAATAGTGAGGATTGGAATACTTTTTTAAATGTTAGAAATGAAGTAAATAAAATAGTTGAACAAACTCGTCTTAATGGCATTATTGGTGGATCCTTAGATGCCAGTGTAGTTTTGTATGCTACTCCAGAACTGGCAAATACATTACGTATTTTAGGAAATGAACTTTCTTTTGGATTAATAACATCGTCAGCTATAGTTTCAGATTATAGCAATGGAGTTAATGTTACTCAATATGCACAAGCGGGAATGCCCGGATTGAAAATTTTTTTAGAAAAAGCTAAGGGTAAGAAGTGTTTGCGTTGTTGGCATTATAGATTAGATATCGATCAATACAAAAATTATTCAAATATTTGCGCGCGTTGTATTAACAACATAGTTGGACCAGGGGAAAAACGTAGGTTTTTTTAATGAATAAAAAATATAATTATAAAAATTTAAAATGGTTATGGTTATCTATATTAATAATGTTATTAGACATAGGAACAAAATATTGGGTAAAGACTCATTTTTGGATTGGTGAAGTATTATCAATATTACCTGGGATTAATTGTTATTATGTTTGTAATCCAGGATTAGCTTTTGGGTTATTTACTAATGCTAATTTATATTATCGTTGGATATTTGTATGGATAATAACATTAGTAATTGTAGTATTTATCGTAGCCTTATACAAATTGATTGAATGCCCTAAATGTTATAGTATATCTTACTCTATGGTTATTGGAGGGGCTTTAGGAAATTTATTGGATCGGATATTATACGGAACAGTAGTTGATTTTATTGATGTCCACATTAAAAGTTGGCATTGGCCAACTTTTAATGTGGCAGACATAGCAATTTGTATAGGAATTACTATCTTAACAATAAGATACTATTATGATTTTGTTAAAAATAATTTATATTAAAATCGAGAATATGTATGATGATTGTTATCAACATAATATGCATTATTATGTTTATTAATTTAATTACAAAATTACTAAAAATTAATTGTCATATTTTATATGAGCAATAAATGTAGCAATTTTTTTTATATGAAAATACAAGAGGGTATAAATAATTAAAGTTGTATTAGCTAATCCGCGTGGGTTCTGCGCAGGGGTAAATCGCGCGATTAATATTGTAGAGAAAACGATACAAATATATGGTACTCCAATTTATGTACGACATGAGTTGGTGCATAACGATTACGTGGTAACTCAATTATCTAAGAAAGGTGTTATTTTTATTGAGCGACTAGATGAAGTACCAAATGGATCGGTTCTAATTTTTTCTGCTCACGGAGTGTCAAAAAAGATTCGGGAGCAATCAAAAATTAAAAATTTAATAATAATTGATGCTACTTGTCCATTGGTAACTAAAGTACATAAGGAAGTCTCCCGAGCTAATCGTAATAACATGGAAGTAATCTTAATAGGTCATTCTGGTCATCCAGAAGTAGAAGGAACTATGGGGCAATATATTTCTACGAATTCTGGACAAAAAATATATTTAGTTGAGTCGCAATCAGATGCTTGGTCCATTCAGGTTAACCACCCAAATCATTTATTTTTTGTAACGCAAACGACTTTATCTATAGATGATACTGCAAAGATTATAGCAATTTTAAATAAAAGATTTCCTAACATTGTGGGCCCTAGAAAACATGATATTTGTTACGCAACATTTAATAGACAAAATGCTCTTAAAAATTTAGCTCCAACGGTAGAGATGATATTCGTTGTAGGGTCAATAACATCGTCTAATTCTGTACGATTAATGGAACTAGCACGTCGTATTGGGAAAATTACATATTTAATTAGTCATGCTAATGATATTCAAAAAAATTGGTTGTGTGGGGTAAATAATATTGGTATTACTGCTGGGGCGTCAGCCCCAGACATTTTAGTACTCCAAGTTATTGAAAAATTACGTGTATTAAGTACAGATCATATTGTTGTTGAAGAAATGATTGGAGAGGAAGAGAATATATTTTTTGATACACCTAAAATTTAGCATATTTATAATAATAATGGATTTGTTGATTTTATTGTAACAGTAAAATTACGTATTAAATATAAACAAGCTGACTATAAAAAATTATAAACAATATGTAACATTATTTATTATACTTTATTGCACTTAGTATTATATATAGGAACAAATCAGAATCATAAATTTTTCTGTATGTAAAGAATAAACATTATTAATAAGGTTATAAAATTATGAGTGATGCACTTCTCCGTATTGCTGTTACGGGAGTAACTGGTCGCATGGGCAAAGAAATAGTAACTTGTGTTGTTAAAGGAGAAAAACAATTTAGTCAAGAAATTGTTTTGGGAGCTGCTATAACACGGTTAAATACTAATATTTGTGGAATGGATGTTGGAGTATTAATAAACACTGATACTTTAGGTATAGAAGTTACTGATGATTTGGAATCAATTAAAGACAATTTTGATGTTTTGGTTGATTTCACTGCCCCTGATATATCTATAGAATATTTAAAATTTTGTGTTAATAACAATAAAAATATAGTTATTGGTACTACTGGATTTAATCAGATACATAAGAATTTTATTCTAAATGCGTCTCATAAAATAGGAATTGTTTTTTCCTCCAATTTTAGTATAGGTGTAGCGTTAATATCTAAATTATTGCATAAGATTACACAAATTATAGGTAATACTTCAGATATCAGTATTATTGAAACTCATCATAACAGGAAACGTGACATACCGTCTGGAACTTCTTTAACAATGCAAAATATTATTGTAAATGCATTGCGATCTATTCATTCTAATAAAATTATGGATTCTAATCTTGATTCTACAACGTATTCATCATCCTCTTCTTATAATGATATATTAATTCATTCGATACGTGCTGGAGATGTCGTTGGAGAACATACTGTTTTATTTGCAGGACCAGGAGAACGTTTAGAAATTACACATAAAGCATCAGATCGTTTAATATTTGCTCATGGAGCATTACGTGCTGCTTTTTGGATAGGACGTGATAAAAGAGGATTATTTGATATAAGCGATATTTTAGAATTGGATACGCTATTATGATAGCTAGATGCATATACATATAAGTATATATATGATAACATCATTGATGTTATTGAAAGAATTTTAAGATTAATAATCAATAAAACATGTATAAATTTTATTTACACATGTTTTATTTTAATCTAATATAATAGTATTATTAATTTAATATTTGACTTATCAATTTCCTCTCATAAATTAAATGTAAGTTATATACTTAATGATTTATTCATCTATTAAGATAGAGTTATTTTAATGAAATCAGCATTGTTAGTATTAGAAGATGGTAATCAATTTTATGGTTATGCAATAGGCGCAGAAGGAGAAACAGTAGGAGAAGTAGTGTTTAACACATCAATGACTGGATATCAAGAAATAATTACTGACCCTTCTTATGCTTATCAAATAGTCATATTAACTTGCCCTCATATTGGAAACGTGGGTACTAATGAATTTGATAATGAATCTTCTTGTATTCAGGTAAGAGGGCTGATTATTCGTGACCTAGCAATGGTTGTTAGTAATTTTCGTTATACATTGAGTCTTTCAGATTATTTAGTGCAACAAAATATTGTTGGAATTGCTGGAGTAGATACTCGTAAGTTAACTCGTTTAATACGAGAAAAGGGAATACAACACGGCTGCATCATTGCTTGTAACATGCCTGATGCCACATTAGCATTGCGTAAGGCTCGCGAATTTACTGGATTGAATGGACTTAATCTTGTTCATGAAGTAAGTACTTCTCGACAGTATATTTGGAATCAAGGCACTTGGAATATTAAATCTGGAGTATTCTGCACTCCATTACACCTACCTTATCGTGTTGTAGTATATGATTTTGGTGTTAAACGAAATATCATGCGTATATTAGTAGATTATGGTTGCTTATTAACTGTGGTTCCAGCGCATACTACAGCGCAAGAAATAATTGATATGCAACCAGATGGTGTCTTTCTAGCCAATGGGCCTGGAGATCCAAATGCATATGAATACGCAATTAATTCTATACAAACTTTTTTAAATACAACTACAATCCCATTGTTTGGAATTTGTTTAGGACATCAGTTACTTGCGTTAGCCAGCGGAGCTAAAACGATAAAAATGAAATTTGGACATCATGGCTCTAATCATCCAGTTAAAGATATAGAAACAAATAAGGTTATAATTACCGCTCAAAATCATAATTTTGTAGTAGATAAACAAACTTTACCTGATACGTTAAAAATAACGCATATTTCATTATTTGATGGCACTCTCCAAGGTATTCACCATATTAATAAACCTGCTTTTAGTTTCCAAGGGCATCCAGAGGCTAGTCCTGGCCCGCATGATGCTGCATCATCATTATTTGGTCATTTCATTAAATTAATTAAAAATTACCGTAATAAATAATAAGTTTGAGAGTATAAATATGCCAAAAAGAACCGATATACACAGCATCTTACTATTAGGAGCTGGACCAATAGTTATCGGTCAAGCCTGTGAATTTGATTACTCTGGTGCACAAGCTTGTAAAGCGTTACGTGAAGAAGGATATCGTATTATTTTAGTAAATTCTAATCCTGCTACAATTATGACGGACCCTGATATGGCTGATGTTACTTATATCGAAGCGATTCAATGGAAAATAATACATAAGATTATTGAAAAAGAACATCCGGATGCACTGCTCTCAACTATGGGTGGACAAACTGCTTTGAATTGTACTTTAGATTTAGAACGTCACGGAATTTTAAGAAAATTTAATATAATAACAATTGGAGCAACGATAGATTCTATTTGTAAGGCAGAAGATCGTCAAAAATTTCGTGAATCTATGAAAAAAATTAGCTTAGAAACAGCGCGATCTGGTGTTGCACGCGACATAGATGAAGCTATGATGGTTTTGGAAAAAATCGGGTTACCCTGCATTATTCGTCCTTCTTTTACTTTAGGAGGAAGCGGAGGCGGTGTTGCTTGTACTCAAGAAGAATTTGAAAAACTTTGCAGATACGGATTAGATTCATATCCTCATCATGCACTTTTAATTGATGAATCTTTAATTGGTTGGAAGGAGTATGAAATGGAAGTAATACGTGATATTAAAGACAATTGTATAATTGTGTGTTCTATAGAAAACGTTGATCCCATGGGTATTCATACTGGTGATTCTATTACTGTGGCGCCAGCTCAAACTTTGACCGATAAGGAATATCAAATCATGAGAAATGCTTCAATAATGGTGTTACGTGAAATTGGAGTAGAGACTGGAGGAGCTAATGTACAATTTGCGGTCAATCCAAATAACGGAAGGCTTATCGTTGTTGAAATGAATCCGAGAGTGTCGCGATCATCAGCGCTAGCTTCGAAAGCAACTGGATTTCCTATAGCAAAAATAGCTTCTAAGTTAGCAGTGGGGTATACTCTGGATGAATTATCAAATGATATTACCAGTGGTTGTATTCCCGCATCTTTTGAACCATCAATCGATTATGTAGTAACTAAAATTCCGCGTTTTAATTTTGAAAAATTTCCAGAGCGACACAATAAACTGACAACTCAAATGAAATCAGTGGGTGAAGTGATGGCAATTGGTCGTAGCCAACAAGAATCTTTGCAGAAAGCAATACGCGGATTAGAAATAGGAGTAATGGGACTAGATTCTAAAATTAATTTAGATCACCCTAAAGCGTTTAGTATTATTGTATATGAATTAAAAAATGCTAGCAGTAATCGAATATGGTATATTGCTGATGCTTTTCGCTACGGTATATCTTTAGAACAAGTTTTTCATTTAACTAATATCGACCGTTGGTTTTTAGTTCAAATTCAAGAATTAGTACAATTAGAGAACGATGTAATATCGGAAGGTATATCATGTCTTGACAAGAATCGATTATATTGTCTTAAAAAGAAAGGGTTTTCTGATGCAAGATTGGGGCAATTGACAGGAGTATCAGAAAATAAGATCCGTACATTAAGATGTATATATGATATACATCCTGTGTATAAACATGTAGATGCATGCGCGGCAGAATTTTCTACTAATACTTCTTATATGTATTCTACTTACGATGGTGAATGTGAATTTCAATTTAATCACACAAATAAAACTATAATGATATTAGGAGGGGGACCCAATCGCATTGGTCAGGGTATTGAATTTGATTATTGTTGTGTCCATGCAGCAATGACATTACGTGAAAACGGATATCATGTAATTATGGTGAATTGCAATCCTGAAACTGTATCTACTGATTATGACATATCGGATATTCTTTATTTTGAACCAATTACATTAGAAGATATCTTAGAAATTATACGTATAAATAAACCAACAGGTGTGATTGTTCAATATGGAGGTCAAACTCCATTAAAATTGGTTAAAGAAATGGAAGCAGCTGGGATATCTATTATAGGAACGAGTCCAGACGCAATTGACCAAGCTGAAAACAGAGAACGATTTCAACGATCAATAAAATGTTTAGGTTTACAACAACCAGATAACGCTACTGTTACATCTATACAATCAGCTTTAAAAAAAGCTAAAAATATAGGGTACCCCATAGTAGTTAGGCCTTCTTATGTTTTGGGAGGTAGGGCTATGGAAATAGTATACAATGAAAAAGAATTATTATTCTATTTTAAAAATGCTATATCAGCATCTAATAATGCACCAGTTTTGTTAGATAGTTTTTTAGAAAATGCGATAGAAGTAGATGTAGATGCAATTTGCGATGGAAAACAGGTGTTTATAGGGGGAATTATGGAGCATATCGAATACGCAGGAATACATTCTGGAGACTCAGCGTGTTCTTTGCCAGCGCATACGTTAAGCAAAAATATTCAGGACAGAATACGTTATCAAGTAAAAGAACTAGCATTTAAATTTAATATAAAAGGCTTGGTAAATATACAATTTGCAATACAAAAAGATGAAATTTATATAATTGAGATTAATCCAAGAGCATCACGTACAGTTCCTTTTGTATCTAAAGCCACTGGTATGGCGTTAGCAAAAATTGGAACCCGAGTAATGATTGGGCAATCTTTGTTGGATCAAGGTATTTTAAAAGAAGTAATTCCTCCTTATTTTTCAGTGAAGGAGGTAGTATTACCATTTAATAAATTTATTGAAATGAATCCAAAGTTAGGCCCAGAAATGAGATCTACAGGAGAAGTAATGGGCATTGGACGTACTTTTGAAGAAGCATTTGCTAAAGCAACATTAAGTAGTCAGTTTTATATGAAAAAAAATGGCGATGTATTATTATCATTATCTAATAAAGATACGGATAAAGCAGTAGATTTAGTTACTAAATTTATTAAAAATGGTTTTATGTTGGATGTTACATGTGAAACAGCGAAGATACTAAAAAGTGTTGGTCTTGTTTCTCAGATGATTAGACCAGTGCATGTAACTCATGCATATATTCACAAAAAAATTAAGAATGGTGGATATAGTTATATTGTTGATACTACCTTAACAGACAATATTAGTAATGATTGTGCTACATTATTGTGCCAAATCGCGCTGCGACATAACGTCTATTATATTACTACAATGAATGGAAGTTTTGCTGCAGCTATGTCATTAGCTGTTGATACTACAGAACATGTGGTATCACTTCAAGATATGCATTCTAAAATAGTACATTAACACTATAATTGGTATATAATTGCAGAATTATACTTTGTATGTTTCTGTAATTACAATTTAATTAAAAAGTATTTTATAATTTGACGTACATATTGAATATTGTGCCTAAATGATTATTAGCTTAATTGCCGCTTTGACTACCAATCATATAATTGGAAAAAAAAATGTTATTCCTTGGTATTTACCTATAGATATTCAGTGGTTTAAATATCATACTTTATATAAGCCAATTATTATGGGGCGCAAAACATTTGAGTCTATAGGCAAGAAACCATTATTAAATAGATTGAATATTGTTTTAAGTCGCAATTTATTAAATGATTATAATGGTGTTTTTGTAGTAGAAAATATAGATGAAGCTTTATCTTTAATACAGGACGCATATGAAGTCATGATAATTGGCGGAAGTGAAATATACAATATTTTTTTACCTCATGCGCAACGCTTGTATTTAACATATATTCATAACATGGTTGAAATTGATGGTGACACTTTGTTTCCTGATTACGATATAAGAGAATGGCAATCTATTTTTAATAGTTTTTATAAAGTTAGAGAGGACTGTTTTTGTTATTTGCATTTTTCTATTTTAGAACGCTGTTAATAAAAACTATTATGGTTAATAATGAAAATTATATTAATGAAACTAATATTTCATATTAATAAATTATTTTTAAAAGAGCGACAATTAAAACATGGCAATTAATTTATTTTTATTTGTATAGAATATGTATAAATAATCGTCAAATTTGATTATGTTTTAAGCTAAATAGATGAGTCACAAGGTATGCATACAACTTTTTTGTCTTCCCATCGCAATAAGGTCAGTGCCCCTCCCCAACAACAACCAGAATCTAATCCATAAATACCAGATGAAGACGGTATTTCTATTTCTCCTAAAGATGCCCAATGACCAAAAATTATATTATATGCGGGATCAACTAATTTGTTTAAAGAAAACCACGGATATATATTTTTTGGGGCATCTTTAGGAGCTCCTTTGTATTTTAAATCTAATTGACCATTTAAATAAATATAACGCATTCGTGTGAATACATTAATATTTTCTTGTATTTGTTTTAATTTATCATTATGTATCTGATACATATCGAATATATTGTCACGTATGTCTTTTTTAAAAAGCAGAAAATAATGGTCGCTAATTAAAATTTCTTCTATTTCTTGGGCATATTTTTTAGTATTCCTAATATTCCAATTAGGACTAATACCTGCGTGGGTCATTAATATCTTTTTGTTTTCATCTATGTATAACATAGGTTGATGACGTAACCAATTGATTAATTCTTCTAGATCTGGAGCATTGAATATAGCATCAAAATAATCTTTACGTTGTCTACTATTTATTCCAAAATATGTTTTTAATAAATGTAATTCATGATTACCTAATACTATGGAAGCACTTGTTTTAAATTCATAGACTAAACGCAATACCTCTAATGAATTTGGTCCTCTGGCGATTAAATCTCCGGTAAAATGTAGAGTATCAACTTTAGGATTAAAGCATACACGATCTAGTATAGTTTGTAACTGTTTGTAACATCCGTGGACATCTCCGATAAAATAAGTAGACATTTGGGGTGATTATAGATTTTTTTTATAATAAAAATTGATCAAATACATATATATCATAATATTTTTAATATTTTGTATTAAGTATAAACTTTCCTTTTTAGAAAAGGATTATTTGTATAATAAAAAATATATTTTATAAAATATGAAAATATGCTTCTTTTAGTAAATAATTTTTTTTCATTACAATAGAAACTAATTTATTTTAAACATTTTTGTGTTAAAAAAAAAGTCTTATACTATTGTGGTATCGACTTACAGTGTTGTTTAAACAAGGATATCATAATTCAATTGTATATATTAATTTAATAAAAATAGATGTATAACATTTTTTCAGTTGAAATACAATTATAAAATAATAATACTAGTTATAATAAAAACATTATATCAGTAAGTTTATTCGTTATTTAACATATTTGCTAATGTACAGTATTGATTAATAGTAATGTTTTCTGCTCGCAGTGCCGGATTTATTCCTTTTCGTGTTATTTCTGTTTCGTTAAAAAATGTGGATAAGCTGTTGCGAAGCGTTTTTCGTCTTTGGCTAAAAGCTAATTTTGTCAGCGAAGATAGTTGTTCAATATTAACTATTGGATAGGGAGTGTTTGCGTGGGGGAGTAGACGTATTACCATAGATTCTACTTTTGGGATAGGAAAGAAAGAAGTTGCTGGTATCGTTAACAATGGAACGACTTTACAATGATATTGTGTTATTATGCTTAGTCTGCCATATTCTTTTTTATTAGGATTTGAGTAAAGTCGTGTAGCTACTTCTTTTTGAAACATGAAATGCATATCGTAAATTACATTGGTGTATTGGAATAAATACACGATTAATTCTGTGGCTATGTTATAGGGTAAATTTCCTATTAATCGTAGTTTTTGCCCAAATTTATGTGATAAATCAAAAAAATTTGTTGTCATTATATCTTGATGAAGAATATTAATTTTTTTGTTAAACATTTGAACTAATCGATTGACTAAGTTTGAATCACGTTCTATTAATATTAAAGAATCGAGATCTGCAGTATTTAGAATTTGTTTAGTTAACGCACCTAATCCGGGTCCAATTTCTAGTATTTTTTGATGTTTTTTAGGATTAATTGCTTTAACAATAGTATCAATAATATTTTGGTCTTTAAGGAATACTTGGCTCCATTTTTTTTTTATAAGGTGATTTTTATAGTATATTTTTTTCATAAAGATGACTCAGCATTTTAATTGCAACTGTAATAGCCATAATCATACTATCAGGTAGCGCTGTTCCTTTTCCAGATAGTTCAAGAGCAGTACCGTGATCTACAGAGGTTCTAATAAAAGGCAATCCTAAAGTAATATTTACTGATTGACCAAATCCAGAATATTTTAAAACAGGTAAACCTTGATCATGATACATAGCTAATATTACGTCTGCATGTTGAATATATTTTTTCTGAAATATTGTATCAGCTGACAAAGGACCTATTAGTTCGCAATTAACTTTTTTCTTTGAAATATTTAAAGCAGGTATAATGATATCAATCTCTTCTTGTCCTATATAGCCGGATTCTCCAGAATGTGGATTTAAACCGCATATATAAATTTTAGGGCGTGAAACACCAAAGTATTTTTTTAATCCTTGTGCAAGAATGGAAATAGTATCGCAAAGAGATTTTTGAGTAATCATCTTTGGAACAGATAATATAGGTATATGGGTAGTGGCTAAAGCAACACGTAATTTTCTATTACTTAGCATCATTACAGTTGTTTCGCATTTGTTGATTTGAGATAAAAATTCAGTGTGCCCACTGAATGCTATGTTTCCTTTATTAAGAATAGCTTTATGTATAGGACCAGTCACTAATGCTGAAAATTCCCCATTTAAACATCCTTGTGATGCTCTTGTTAAAGTATTAATAACATAATTATTATTATTAACATCTAATTGACCAGGTATAGTTTTTTGTGGAAGTAACATTTTTAATATAGATAATTCTCCGGGCATACAAGGAGATGCTATTTTTTTAGAATAGTAAGAACGTAATCTTAGAGGCAGATTTATTTGCTTCGCTCTATCTAATAGCAGATTAGGATCTGCACACACAACTAACTCTACAGGCCATTTCTTTTGTGCGCTCATAATAACTATGTCAGGGCCGATTCCAGCCGGTTCTCCCGTAGTAACCACAATGCGTCGAAATTGTTTATTTTTTTTTATCATTTTAGTGAATGATCTTAATATATGATTCGGATCGTAATTCTTGAATCCAATTTTTCATAATTTCATCAAATTTGTTATTTAATAAATATAAATAAGCACGTTCATACATTATTTCATTATATTCTAATATAGATATATCTATTAATTGAACTAAACGCCATCCGCAAGAGGTGTATACTGGTATACTAATTTCATTGTTTTTTAAAGAACTCAAAACTTTTCGGATTGACGGCTCGAAATCATCTAAATCCTTGCATATTGTATTTTCTTCGTAATGACTAAAACATATATCTTTTGATTTTTTTTTAATCATCATTCCAAAAGCAGTATTACTTTTTTCCATGTGTTCTTTAGTTTGTAACAGTTGTTCTACTATGTTTACATTTTCGCATGAATTTTTCATACCAAATATTTTTGCTGTAACTTTAGTTACAGGCAGCATAATTTGTTTATAACGTATATCTTGTATTTCTACAATATGTATTCCATCGCAAGATGTAATTGGACCGATAACATCGCCTTTGTTTATTTTTTGTAAATATTTATCAAAAATAATTGGTATGTCTTTCCATGAAACCCATTCTGTTTCATGTACTTTAATTATTTGAATAATATTTTTATTAGAATATGTGCGTATGAGTTCTGTAATATTATTGTTAAATTCTTTTTTTTTAATTAATAATCTTGCAAAATATTCTATTCTATCTATTTGGCTTTGAGTGGGTTGTATTGGTAATGAAAATATAACGTGCTTTAATTTAAATTGCTTATTAATATCAATAATATTTGATTTTTTGGCAATTTTATTTATTTCATTTGTCAATATATGAGCACGATCATGCATAACATGATCACATATTTGCTTTTTAAGCATATTTTGATATTGTTGGAAATAAAATTTTTCGTAATTTAATCCAAGATCATATAGGTATGAACGAAACTGATCGAATGTCATATTATATAAATTTAAAATACAATTGATCATTTGATTAAGTTGATTGTGGTCAATGTTGATTTTTTGTTGATCAGAAATTTGGAAAATGAGGTTGTCTATGATTAATTGATCTAATATTTTTTGATAATATGAAATATCTTGTAATATATTGTCGTTGCTATTAGAGATGTTATCTTGAATCATATAAATATTATTTCTGATATCACTATCTAATATAATATTGTGATTCACTAATGCTACAATTTTATCTACCGTTTTTAATACTCCAAGAACAATATTTGTTTTTAACGTAAATATTAGAATTAATATTTTCCAAAATTTCATATGATTAACAATATTATAAGCACGAATTTGATTTCGCGCGATATTTAAGGTTAAAGTGTATGTTGATATGGAAAGACGCCTATGTCCAACATCTTATATGGGTTTGCTTTAAAATCTGATGTAGAGTTATATATTTTGATATCTAATCGTATTTTATTATCATATGTATTGCGGTTCAATCGTTTGTTCCAATCAATCATTTTTCGCTCACAAGATACATTAACCCCCCAACATGGCGTATAATACTGTATTCCTATTGTTTGATCAATGAGTTGATTAGTTTTTATATTATGGTAATGTGAACAGCTTATTTTCCAATTATCAATTAAAGGATAACAAGCGAGTACGCCTAATTGAGCAATTGTGTTGTGATATATTGATTCTTTAATATCTGGTAGTATTTTTTTAAGATATTGTTCGTTGGCATATCTATAGTTTGTTTGTAAAACTTGATTGTCTTTGCCTGTATATTCTAATATTACAGTTCCAAATGATAATGTATGATGCTGCGTATCATATTGCATTTCGGTGTTCATATGCCAGTAATCGTTAATATTCCAATGACTTATTCCTGAAAATAACAGGATATTAGGAGTTTTTTGTGTGCATTTAGATATTTTTATATATTCGGAATTAAGTTGTCTTAAATTAAAAATTTGACCTATAGATGCATAAAATAATTCTTTTTTTTTCTTAAAGCATCGTATGGTTATATCTCCTGTAATTTGATTAACAGGTAAAATACGATCCAATCCACTATATGTAGTGTCAAGAAATAAATTTTTATGATCTATATGAATCATATCAGTATCATAGATACCAATGTTTTCTTGAAAACGATATGGTACATATAAATATTGTAATTTTGGTTCTAAGAAACGTTTATATTTTTTTGAAATATGCGTGTTTTTTTTTAAAATCATCTTTCCGTTGATTTTTAGTTGCGGGATGATACGATTAACTATATTTTGTAAATGATAGTCCGGATACTGTGTTCTTTTATAATGATTTATATTTTTTTGTCGATAATGTGTTATTTTTAATTTGGCTTCAGTATTAAAATGGCCATAATAATTATTTATTGATAAATCTAAAGTTGGTTCCGTGTGGATTCTGATTGTTTTTGGATAATGATAATTTACAGGTATAAATTGGGTTATTTGACTAAATAACTTTAAATTCAATGGTTTATGCTTGATGTTATCATAATATGAATGTAATTCTAGCTGGAACGATTCGTTGTAATTATAACAGTCTTTAATTGTCGTGATATTAATATTCGTGATACCAAAATAAGATAAATTAGCGTTCCAATTTTTATCAGTATAATTGCACAGTATTTTTTGGTTCATACAATTATTATTAGAGTGTGTGTATGTTGGTATATTGACATTTTCAATATAATTATTGGAACCTGTAGTTGAGATATAATGAGAATTAAGATGCCATTTTTTATTCATAATACCATTATGTTTCCAATATAATTGCCAATATCTGTTATGATAATTGTTGGGAAATTTTTCATTGCACATTTTATTATTTTCTACGAGATCTAGAATTAATAATCCAGTTCCTGGTTTAATTGAGTAACGTATTTCTGTTTCTAATTTTGTTCCTAGGTTAGATATATAACATGGAGAGATGCTGCCCGAGTAGTGTTTTGAGAAATTAATAGGGTAAGGTATTTTAAAGATTAATCCATGTTTGCTACTGTATTTAATATCAGGTATGTAGTGCCCTAAGACATTATTTTGATGTAAAGATAGTGACAAATAAGGGCTATAGAATATTGGTATTTTTTTTATTTTAAGACAAGCATTCCATACATCTATGTTATGTTTATGATGATCATAAAGCATTTCTGATCCTGTTATGTTCCAATAATTTTTGTTTGAAACACAAGAAGTACACTTGCCTTTCTTGACAATAGTATAACGATTTTTTCCTCTTTGCATTATAGAATTTGCTGTTCCATGAATAGGGGGTTCTAAGAAATGATATGTTCCTTCATGAATATCTATATTTTTATTATAAAAATTAATCCAAGCATGGGATCCAGTTAATATAATATAGTTGTTGTTATAGCTAACATGGCCACAAGCATACAGTGTATTGTATGATAATTCGTTTTTTTCGTTAAGTGATATTATTAATTTGTCGGACATGAAAATGTTATTGTCTTGTTTCATATTGACATCTCCAGAAAACTGAATTTTATTAGGATAATAAATATCTAGTTCATCGGATGACACATAGATGGGTTGATCAATAGAAAAGAGATTGTTGATTATAGGAATTTGCAGACAATTAGATGCATGAGCCAAAAAATAAAATTGAGTAAAAAATATTATAAAAATTGAATTAATGATAGTGTTTTTAAAAAAAACTGAATAATCATTGATTAAACTATTTTGATACATGTTGCTTAAAAAAGAATGTGAACTCTTTATGCTTGGATAAATAAGTATATTATATGGTATATTTATTACTGAGTATTATCTTATTAATTAATTATCATGATTTTTTAAATATTTTTTATAAATTAATGAGTAATGAGTTTTTATGTTTTGTATCTATATAGATATTGGTTCATTTAAATGTGAAAAAACATACTAACACGCGTTTCTTAGAGTAACATGAAATTCGAATTATTTTGTAATTTTACTGGTTTACATACGCCATTTTTTAGTAATAAATATTAATTTCTGATAATAGACTTCATTTATTGAAATATTTATATAAATCATTTTTTAATTAAGTGATATAAAAATAAAAACAGATAGCAGTCAATGTCTATCATTTTAGATTATGTTTATATTATTGCATTTACATGCAATATAAGAGTATATCAATATTTGATTCGTATTATTTTAATATATATTTCCTAATAATTTTGATATTAATTTTTTAATTATTTTAATCCATACTATTTTGAAATTTTTTTCATACACATGCATGCTAATACGTTTGTATTTTTATTATTACAATTTATTTTAAATATGATGGTTGATTATTTTCATATTTTTTAATAGCAGCATCGTATTGTAAAGTTAAGCTAATATTGTCTATTTTATTAAGCATACAACGTCTATGGAAGTCATTTATTTCAAAAAAACACTTTTTTTTGTTATGTACATAAATAATTTGTTCGCGTAAATTCACAGTAAAAGATATACCTTTTTTTTGTGTTGAAATTTCTTTAAATAAATCATTTATTTTTAATTCTGATAAAGTTATAAGCAATAAGCGATTATTAAAACTATTTTTATGAAAAATATCTGCAAAACTTGGAGCTATGATAACTTTGAATCCATAATCCATGAGTGCCCATACTGCATGTTCGCGAGATGATCCACATCCAAAATTTCTTTGGGTTAGCAAAATGCTAGCATGTTTATAATTCGGATCATTTAATATGAAATTGGGATTTAAGATTTTAGGTGTATTTTCAAGAAAGCGCCAATCAAAAAACAAGTATAATCCAAAATCAGAGCGAGTAGTAGCTTTTAAAAATTGTTTTGGGATTATAGTATCAGTATCGATATCAGAAATATCAAGCGGTAGAACTATACCAGTATGTTGAATAAATTGAATCATATGTACGTTATATGTCCTATATATATCATTTAAATTTTCGAATATCTACAAAGCGTCCAGCAATGGCGGCGGCTGCCGCCATTGCTGGACTAACTAAATGAGTACGACTTCCACGCCCTTGGCGACCTTCAAAGTTCCGGTTGCTAGTAGAAGCACATCGCTCACCTGCTTCGAGTCTATCATTATTCATAGCTAAACACATAGAACAACCAGGTAAACGCCACTCGAATCCTGCTTGTATGAAGATCTTATTTAATCCTTCTTTTTCTGCTTGATTTTTTACTAACTTAGATCCGGGTACTACAATGGCTTGTGTATTTTCGGAAATATGATGCCCTTTAATTGTTTGTGCCGCTATACGTAAATCTTCAATACGTGAGTTAGTGCATGACCCTATGAATACTTTATCAATAGAAACATCTGTTAAATAAGTATTGGATTGAAGTTCCATGTAAATTAAAGCACGTTCAGCAGAATTGCGTTCTATAGGATCTATAAAAGATTCTAGAGATGGGATCGGTTGGTCAATAGAGATAACTTGACTAGGATTAGTTCCCCAGGTTACTTGTGGATTAACATTAGATACGTCAAAATCAAAGTTTTTATCGAAGTGAGCATCGTGGTCGGAATATAAAGTTTTCCAATATAATAAAGCTTGTTCCCAATCCTTTCCGGTTGGAGAAAATTTACGGTTTTTTAAATAATCGTAAGTAGTTTTATCTGGTGCTATTAAAGCAGAAGTTGCTCCCATTTCAATAGCCATATTACAAAGGGTCATGCGTTCTTCCATGCTTAAGAGCGTGATAACAGGTCCACAAAACTCTACTACATGACCGGATCCTCCCCCATGCCCAATTTTTCCAATAATTGCTAAAATTATATCTTTGGCTGTAATTTGAGGAGCGATAATACCTGAAAGGTTAATTTGCATTGATTTATATCGAGTTTGTTGTAAAGTTTGTGTTGCTAACACATGTTCTATCTCTGATGTTCCTATCCCAAAAGCTAAAGCACCAAAAGCTCCATGAGTAGCAGTATGAGAATCTCCGCACACGATAGTCATACCGGGTAATGTGATACCTTGCTCTGGCGCTAAAACATGAACTATTCCTTGATAAGGATGATTTAAACCAAATAACGTAATTCCAAAATCTTTACAATTTTTTGTTAATCTATCTAATTGCTCTTTAGCCATGCTTCCAGAATGATTAATATTTTTTGTTGTAGTGGGGACATTATGATCCATAGTGGCAAATGTTTTATTTGGTTGTCTAACTATACGTTTTCTTAGACGTAGTGCTTCAAAAGCTTGGGGTGATGTAACTTCATGTAATAAATGTCTATCAATATATAATATTGGAACATCATCTTTATTTTCATAAACTATATGTGCATCGTATAACTTCTGGTATAAGGATTTTCCCATATTATTTTTCTCTTTCGTTTTTAATTAACGCAGCTATAATATCACCCATTTTATTGGTGCTTATGCTTTTTTCGTGTTTTTTTGCTATATCAATAGTTCGATATCCTAACATTAATGCTTGAGCAACTGCTTTTTCAATTTCAATTGCAATATAATCTAATTTTAAACTATGTCTAAATAATAACGCAGCAGAAAGAATATGTGCGATAGGATTAGCGATATTTTTTCCTGCAATATCCGGAGCTGATCCTCCGGCAGGTTCATACAAACCAAAATTGTGTTCATTAATACTAGCAGAAGGTAGCATACCAATGGATCCACTTATCATAGCACATTCATCAGATAGAATGTCTCCAAATAAATTTGGACATAGAATAATATCAAATTTAGAAGGATTGTTTATTAATTGCATGCTAGCATTATCAATGTATAAATGTTCTAATTCAACATCTGGATAATTTTTTGCAAGATGTGATACCACTTCTCTCCATAACATAGAAGTATGCAGCACGTTAGCTTTGTCTACAGAAGACACACGTTTACGTCTTTTTTGAGCTAATTTAAAAGCAATGTTGGCAATACGTTCTATTTCAAAGCGATGATAAATTGCAGTATCAAAAGCATATTCATTTAAACCTGTTCCTGAACGTCCTTGTGGTTTACCAAAATAAATACCTCCGGTTAACTCACGTACGAATATAATATCAATTCCATTTGGAATGATGTTTGTATTTAAAGGAGATAATTCTTTTAATGCATCAGCAAGATATATAGGTCTTAAATTAGCGAATAAATTAAAGTGCTTGCGTAAAGCTAATAAAGCTCCTTGTTCCGGTCTTTCTGATCCTGTTAAATGTGTCCACTGTGGCCCTCCTACTGCTCCAAATAATATAGCATCTGATTGTTCGCAATATTTTAAAGTACTATTCGGAAAAGGAGTGCCTTCGCTATTAATTGCATCTCCTCCTATTTTATGTTCTGTGGTGACAATATTGATTTGAAATTGTTTTTTTATTACATTTAAAGTTTTATAAACTTGTCTTGTAGTTTCCGGTCCGATACCATCCCCTGGTAATACTGCAATATGATAATTATTATTCATAAGTATTTAGGTTTTCCAAATTACTGATTATTATTTTTTTTTATATATTTGCGTTGCATTATCACTTGTTTCGCGCGCCAAATATTATTTAAAACATGAATCATGGCTTTTACTGAAGATCCTATTACATCTGTATCTAATCCAACTCCATGAAAATTGCGTCCTTCATACGATACAACAATATCCACTTGTCCTAACGCGTTACGACCATGTCCTTTTGCATTCAGTTGATATCTTTCTAAATTTATAGATAACTTAGAAATGTGAGTTAACGCTTCATAAATTGCATCTATTGGTCCATTACCACTCGACGAATGAGTGCATGTGTTGTTTCCACAATATAATTTTACTGAAGCGTGAGCAATTCCAGAAGAGCTAGAATCTACATGAAAACATTTTAATCTGAAGAATTCTGACTGTTCTTGTTGATTATTAATGAATGCTAATGCTTCTAGATCATAATCAAATACTTGTCCTTTTTTATCTGCTAATTCTAAAAAAACATCATATAACTTATCCATGTCATAATCACTTTCTTGATAACCCATTATTTTCATATGATGTTTTACTGCCGCTCTTCCAGATCGAGATGTGAGATTTAATTTGACATCTTTTAAACCAATAGTTTCAGGGGTCATAATTTCATAATTTTTTCTGTTTTTTAATATACCATCTTGATGAATACCTGCAGAATGAGAGAAAGCATTGGAGCCAACTATTGCTTTATTAGCTGGGATAGGGATATTACACAATTGACTAACTACTTGACTAGCTCTATAAATTTCTTGGCAACGAACATTAGTATATACGTTCAGTAAATCTTCTCGTACTTTGATGGCCATAATTATTTCTTCTAGAGCAGTATTTCCTGCTCGTTCACCAATACCATTTATAGTACCTTCAATTTGACGAGCTCCTGCCTGTATAGCTGAAATAGAATTACCAACTGCCATTCCTAAATCATCATGACAATGAACAGAAATGATAGCTTTATCAATAATAGGGACACGATTATATAAAGACGTAATAATTTGTCCAAACTGATATGGGGTGGTGTAGCCCACTGTATCAGGAATATTAATTGTGCTTGCTCCGGATTGAATAGCAATTTCAACAATACGACATAAATTATCTATATTGGTGCGTCCAGCATCTTCGCAAGAAAACTCTATGTCATCAGTGTATTTTCTTGCATAACGTATCGCATGAACGGTCATGTCTATAATCTGATCAAAGTTTTTTTTCAATTTAGATTGAATATGTACGTTTGAAGTGGGTAAGAATATATGAATACGAAAATTTTTTGCAACTTTTAACGCTTCAGCTGCAACATCAATATCGTTATCAATACATCTAGCCAAGGCGCATACTAAACTATTTTTTATTTGTTGAGCTATTGTATGAACCGATTCAAAATCTCCTGGAGAAGATATCGGAAATCCAACTTCCATAATATCTACCCCTAATCGTTCTAAAGCAAAAGCAATTTGCAATTTTTCCTTTACGTTTAAACTCGCTTGTAGAGCTTGTTCACCGTCCCGTAAAGTTGTATCGAAAATAATGACTTTCTGACTCATGATCATCCACGTCTCATGAATGTTAGGATGGATATGTATATAATATTTTAATTAATGGCATACTGATTGTGAACCAATAATATCAGATTTTAAATAATAATTTATTACATTAAATTTATTTTAAGTCTATTAAATATCGTTTGTCAACTATTAATACTATTAGAAGTAACATGTTAATATAACAGCGTTATAATATTTTTAAGATTGATTTTTTTGTGTTATCATCATTGACAATGATAAAATTTTTTATGAATTTTTTAGATTGTAAACTGCAAATTTTATGTTTTGAATATAAGGCAGGAAATATATTCCAATTGCATTCATATAAACGCTTAGTAGTATGAAACATAGAAAGTTGCGTGGCTAATAGTTTTTTATTATTAAGTATTTTGTTCATGAAACACACAAACGTGTGCATCTATATTTTATTATTATATACATGTTCTATATTCACTACAGCCATAAAAGCGTATTGCTAAATGAAGCGATACAATCATTGAATATTAAAGCAACAGGAATATATATTGACGGAACGTTTGGATCAGGAGGTCATTCTAAATTAATTTTATCTCAATTAAATGAACGAGGTCGTTTGTTAGCAATAGATAAAGATTTATTGGCTATAAAAATTGGAAAGTGCATTGCTGAACAAGATGATAGATTTACTATAATACATAGTTCATTTTCCAAAATGATCAAACATGTTAAAAATATAGGATTGATTGGATCAGTGGATGGTATTTTACTAGATTTAGGGATCAGTACATTTCAGATAAATGATTGTAGCAGAGGATTTTCGTTCATGCAAGATGGTCTACTAGATATGCGGATGGATATTAGTAGTGGAATATCTGCTGCTGAATGGTTATCGAAGGCATCTCAAGAAAATATTACTTGGGTTTTAAAAACTTTTGGAGAAGAACGATTTGCAAAAAATATCGCTAAAGTTATAGTATCTAAAAGACGATATACGCCTATTATACGCTCGATTGTTTTATCTAAATTAATCTGCGATGCTATTCCGCATCGCAATATGAATAAGCATCCTGCAACTAAAAGTTTTCTAGCAATTAGAATGTTCATTAATAATGAACTAGAAGAAATAATGCAAGTATTGAAAGATGCATTGGTCATGTTGTCTCCACGAGGCAGATTGGTAGTAATTAGTTTTAATTCTCTAGAAGATCGATTGGTAAAATACTTCATTCGTGAACATAGTTGTGTTTTATCTATTCCTCCCAAGCTTCCATTAACAAATAATCAAATATTTAGTAAATATAAAAATAAGTGTCAATTAAAAAATATAGGAAAATTAACACCTTCAAAACAAGAAATTAAAAGAAATATACGTGCTCGTAGTGCGATATTACGTTGCGCTGAAAAATTGCTTATCTAAATATGACGGAAAAGAAACAATATAATCTTGTTAGTATTATTTATGATGATTTATACTTATATGGTAAGTGGCAATTGCTTTTGTCATTGTTAGTATTAATATCAGCAATGTTGGTTGTTTTAGTGACTTATCAAACTAGATCTATGATTATAGATCGTGAAAAACTTGTGTTGGAAAAAAATAATTTGGATACTGAATGGAGAAGTTTAATTCTTGAAGAAAAAATATTATCTCACCATAATCGTATTGAACGTATCGCAATGGATAAATTACAAATGCATTACTCGGAACTAACTCAAGATAATACATTGTACTAATCTATAAAAATTTATTTATGTGATCAATAAAAATATTATTTAAAAATGGTTATAGCTCCTCCTGTGAGGATATAATTTATGCTATATGAAGTTTAAACCTTACAATTTTAAAATAATTTTAAATAGCAAACGTTTTAATTTATTGTATAGTTGTATTTTTTTTGTATTAATTATTTTGCTATTGAGATTAGCTTTTTTGCAAATTATTTATTCTGATCAGCTAATTAATGAAGGTAACATGCGTTCGTTACGCGTGCAAAGCACACTCTCTACTCGTGGTATTATTACTGATAGAATGGGTCAACTATTGGCAATTAGTATACCGTCTGATTCGGTTTGGATTGATCCTCAAGAAATTAGCAAAAATGGCGGTATTACTGCTGATATACGTCGTTGGACGGAATTATCTCAGGTATTATCTATATCATCAGATAAACTATCATCTCTTATTAGTAATCATACTACAGATCATTTTTTGTATTTAGCACGACAGATTGATCCTGCTATTTCTAAATACATTAGTCAACTTAGATTACCAGGAGTATATTTGCAACAAGGATCAAAAAGATATTATCCTGCTGGGCGTGCAACTGCACATTTGGTAGGAGTAACAGATGTAGATAGCCAAGGGATTGAAGGCATAGAAAAAAGTTTTGATTCTTGGTTGACTGGTCAACCCAAAACAAGAGCAATACGAAAAGATAGATTTGGTCGAGCAATTGAAGAAATTACTTTGAATAACGGTCAAGCTGCTCAAAATATTATTCTCAGTATCGACGAACGTCTGCAACATTTAGCATACCGTGAATTAAATAATGCTGTACATATAAATAAAGCAGAATCCGGCAGTATAGTATTGATAGATATCAATACCGGAGAAATTCTAGCTATGACAAACAGTCCGTCATATAATCCAAACAATTTTTTGTCCATTGTTAATAAATCTGTTATGCGTAACCGTGCTATTACTGATGCATTTGAACCAGGTTCTACAGTGAAACCTATTGTGATTATGGCTGCATTAAAACATAAGATAATCACAAAAGACACTATTATGAATACATCACCTTATATACTTAATGGGCATCAAATTAAGGATGTATTATATCGTAGAAAATTGACTATTAGAGAGATATTACAAAAATCTAGTAATGTTGGTGTTTCTAAATTAGCGTTAGCCATGCCTGCAGCAGTTTTAGTTAATACATATTTAAATTTTGGAATGGGTAAAGCAACAAATATAGGTTTAGTGGGAGAAAGTAATGGGATATATCCATATAATAGATGTTGGTCAGACATAGAACGCGCCACCTTTTCTTATGGATATGGTTTAATGATTACTCCGTTACAATTAGCTAAAGTTTATGCTACTATTGGTGGAATGGGGATATCTCGACCACTTTCTATTATACGAGTTGATTCTTCTTCGGTATTAGGAAATCAAGTTTTTCCAAGATCTTTAGTGCGAACTGTTTTAGACATGATGGAAAATGTGTCATTGCCAAGTGGTGGTTGTCAATCTGCAATTAAAGGATATAGGGTTGCTGTAAAAACTGGGACTGTTAAGGTAGTTGGATCACATGGGAAATATATTAATAAGTATATTGCATGTGCTGCTGGAGTAGCTCCAGCGAGTAATCCCAGATTTGCTTTAGCAGTAGTAATAAATGATCCTAAAAATGGTCATTATTATGGAAGTATGGTATCTGCACCAGTTTTTAGTGCAGTGATGGGTAATGCATTAAAAATCATGAACGTAGTGCCAGATTTTTTACAGTAAGTTTATAAGCAATCAGATTTCTTTGAGAAAATTATATGTGTGATTCACGTAATTTATATAAATTATTTATTCCGTATGTTTTTAATAATCCTACTAGTCCTGCATTGACGGGGATAGAATTGGATAGTCGTAACATTGTATTGGGAAATTTATTTGTAGCAGTTAAAGGTTCTAAGACTGATGGAAGATCATATATTGACTATGCGATCGAAAAGGGAGCTTCGGCAGTTTTATTAGAATCTTGGAACGATATGACGATATTTAAAAAATATAGTTATCATTTAAATAAAATACCTGTGGTCCATGTTAATCATTTACCACGGTATTTGTCCGATATAGCAGGTAGTTTTTATAATCATCCGTCACGTTTTTTGGATTTAATTGGTGTTACTGGTACCAATGGAAAAACTACTATAACGCATTTGTTAGCTCGTTGGGTCCAATTATTAGGGGAAAAAAGTGCTGTGATGGGTACTTTAGGTAACGGAATGTTAAATAATATGTGTTTATCTTATAATACAACATGCTCTTCTATTGATGCTCAAAAAATATTAGCTCAGTTTGTTAAAGATAAGATTACCTTTGTTGCTATGGAGGTGTCATCACATGGATTAAATCAATATCGTGTGGATGCTTTATATTTTAAAGCAGCTATATTTACTAATTTAAGCCATGATCACTTAGATTATCATGGTAACGTTATGCAATACTCTATGTCTAAATGGCGGTTATTTGATGAATTATGTGTAGAAAAATATATAATTAATGCTGATGACCCCATTGGTTGTCGATGGTTATATTATTTTCCTCAAGCGATTGCAGTAACAATAACAAGCAATTTACCATGTTTTTGGAAAGGTAAATGGATACGTGTGGTTAATGTCAATTATAATGTTCGTGGTACGAATATAATCTTTGATTCAAGTTGGGGGAATGGAGTAATTCATAGTCAATTATTAGGAGAATTCAACGTTAGCAATGTATTATTAGCCTTAGGTACGTTATTAGTATTAGGGTATCCTCTATCATTATTGGTACATACGTCATCTCAATTACAACCAGTAGCTGGTAGAATGGAAGTATTTCGTTCTCATGGATACCCGACGGTTATAGTAGATTATGCACATACTCCGGATGCGTTAGAAAAAGTTCTAATTTCAATTAGACGATTTTATTATTGTGGTCAACTATGGTGTGTTTTTGGTTGCGGAGGCGATAGAGATCCAAGTAAACGTGCTTTAATGGGTTGCATTGTAAGCCGGTATGCTGATTATATAATTATTACCAATGATAATCCGCGCACGGAAGAACCGCAATCGATTATAAATGATATTACTCGTGGCATAACACACCCAAAAAAAATCATCAAAATTATTCAAAATCGTTACTGTGCGATACAGACTGCTATTTTAAAGGCATCTTTAGAAGATATAATATTAATTTCTGGAAAAGGTCATGAAAAATACCAAATTATCGGAAATAATCGCATATATCATTCTGATCAAGACATAGTAGAAAATTTTTTAAAGAACGATGTTATTTTATGATTCCATTTAGTTTGCATGAAATAGCGCCAGTTTTAAACGCTAAATATATTGGTATGGATTTGATTATTCATGCGATTACTATTAACTCAAATATTATTTATAAACAATGTATGTTTATAGCATTAATAGGTAAACGTTTTGATGGTCATGATTTTACAAGTCAAGCAATTGCTGCTGGTGCTCAAGCATTACTAGTAAATCATCATATATTATTAGATGTTCCTCAATTAATAGTTCCTGATACTCGTTGTGCTTTAATAATGTTAGCACATTGGGTGCGCCAAAAAGTATCAGCAAAAGTTATTGCTATAACTGGATCAAGCGGTAAAACATCAGTAAAAGAAATGACCACGTCTATATTAAAAGAGTGTGGGGATACAATAGCAACACAAGGTAACTTTAATAATATGGTTGGAGTGCCGATTACTTTATTACGTTTAACAAAAAAAAACAATTTTGCAATTATCGAATTAGGATCAAGTTGTCCTGGAGAACTTGCTCAATTAAGTAAGATAGTTGCTGCTAATGTAGCTTTAGTAAATAATGTTTACCCTGCACATTTATCAGGTTTTAAATCCTTATCTAAAATAGGAAAAGAGAAAGGGAAAATTTTTTCTGAATTAGATTTAAATGGAACAGGTATTATAAATGCTGACAGTCATGCTTTATCTTTATGGCGTAAACCATTGCAGGGAAAATCTATGTGGTTTTTTTCTTTACGTACTAACGTAGGAATAGATTTTTTTGCAAGTAATATTATTGCTGAAAAAAATAGAACACGGTTTATTTTACATACTCCATATGGAACTTCTCCAGTGGTTTTATCAATGTTAGGAACACATAATGTGGCTAATGCTTTAGCTGCTAGCGCTCTTGCATTTTCTGTAGGAGCAAATTTATCAGAAGTAGTTTATGGATTAGAAAATATAAAAACGTTACCTGGTAGATTATTTCCGATTATTTTAGGTAAAGGTAAATTATTATTAGATGATACTTATAATTCAAACGTTGGTTCTATGATATCTGCTATTCATGTATTAACTACAATGCCAGGTTATCGTATATTGGTGGTCAGTGATATGTTAGAATTAGGAAAACATAAATCAATCAAATATCATTGTTATATTGGGAGATTAATCGCAACGACAAATATCAATAAAATTCTTACCATAGGTAGCGTTAGTTGTTGCATTTCCAAAATATGTGGAAAAGGAAAACATTTTCGAAATAAAAATAAATTAATTATTTATATCAAGCAGATGTTATCTGTCCATAATTCAATTAGTGTATTAGTGAAAGGATCACGAGGTTTTAAAATGGAGCAAATAATAGATGCTATTCGAGATGGATCAAAATGTTATTTTGGCTAACAGAGAATGTATTAGCAGTATATTCATCTAGATTTAATATTGTTTATCATTTAACTTTCAGAGCTATTATTAGTTTTGTATCGGCATTGTTTATTGCTTTAGGGGTAGGTCATTATGTAATTACATGGTTTCATAATTTGTGTTTTTTTCAAATAGTGCGTTGTGATGGACCAAAATCACATACTCAAAAGAAAAGTACACCTACTATGGGTGGAATTGTAATGATTCTTTCGATCGCCATATCAGTAATGATGTGCGCTGATTTATCAAATATATATGTATGGTATGTATCATTTATACTAATAACATACGGAATATTGGGTTTAATTGACGACCTTTTAAAAATTCACAGGAAAAGTTCTGCGGGTTTGAGTGTGTTACATAAATATTTTTGGCAATCATTAATTGCTTTAACGTTAGTCATTATTATCTTTATGTCAGATCGTA
Source organism: Blochmannia endosymbiont of Camponotus modoc (assembly GCF_023585785.1). Taxonomy (NCBI): domain Bacteria; kingdom Pseudomonadati; phylum Pseudomonadota; class Gammaproteobacteria; order Enterobacterales; family Enterobacteriaceae; genus Candidatus Blochmanniella; species Blochmannia endosymbiont of Camponotus modoc. The sequence continues at coordinate 408,571 of NZ_CP097765.1, read as the reverse complement.
GTCCTACATCTACACAATTAATAGTGCCATTTTTTAAAAATTTTATGCCTCAATTAGGTATCTGGTATATTTTTCTAGCATATTTTGTTGTTGTTGGGACAAGTAATTCCGTGAATTTGTCTGATGGTTTAGATGGGTTAGCGATTATTCCTATAATATTCATTGCAGCTGGATTGGCTGTAGTTGCGTGGATAAGCAATGATATTCACTTTGCTAGTCATCTAAATATTCCTTATATTTGCTTTTCTGGAGAATTAATAATTATATGTTCTGCTATTATTGGAGCTGGTCTTGGGTTTTTATGGTTTAACACTTATCCGGCTCAGATATTTATGGGCGATGTAGGTTCTTTATCGCTTGGAGGTACACTTGGGATAATTGCAGTGTTGTTACGTCAAGAATGTTTATTATTAATTATGGGCGGTATGTTTGTAATAGAAACTTTATCTGTGATCTTACAAATAATTTATTTTAAATTATTTGGACAACGGATATTTAAAATGGCACCAATTCATCATCATTTTGAACTAAAAGGTTGTCCAGAACCTCGCATTATAGTGCGATTTTGGATCATATCTTTAATGTTAGTTTTTGTGGGATTAATTACTTTAAAGATACGGCAATAAAAATATGCGTAATTACCGAGGATCGCAAGTTGTAATTATCGGTTTGGGGATTACGGGTTTATCTTGTGTTAATTTTTTTTTAGATCGTGGTGTAATACCAAAAGTAATAGATACTCGTATATATCCTCCGGGAATAAAAAAATTACCTCATGTTGTACAGTGTTATTTGGGCGCATTTAATGATATATGGTTGTTGAGCGCTACGTTAATTGTAGTTAGTCCTGGAGTACGATTAGATCATCCGGTTTTAATTGAAGCTTTAAAATTAGGAATAGAAATTATTGGTGATATTGAATTATTTGCTCGTGAAGTAACTGCTCCGATAATAGCTATTACTGGATCTAATGGAAAAAGTACAGTAACCCAATTGATTTCCAGAATGGCTAGGGGCGTTGGATGGTGTGTTGGTGTAGCAGGTAATATAGGTGTGCCTGTGCTTTCTTTACTAAATAATAAATCGTATCAATTATATATACTGGAGATTTCAAGTTTTCAGTTAGATACAACCTATAGTTTACGTGCAATAGCAGCTGTAATTTTAAATGTTAGTGAAGATCATATGGATCATTATCCTGGTGGATTAAAGCAATATTGGTTTTCTAAGCAAAGGATTTATAAAAATGCTAAAATTTGTGTGATGAACGCTTTAGATCCTTTAACGACACCTATATATAATGATTATGATTATTGTATAAGTTTTGGTGAAAACGAAGATTCTGCAGATTATTATCTGAAATATTATAAAGGACACACCTGGATAGTTGCATACAATGAATATGTGCTTAATTGTTCTGAAATGAGAATTAATAATCGTATTAACTATATAAATGCATTATCTGCTTTAGCATTATCGGATATTGTCAAGATTCCTCGCTCTATTTCTTTAAAAGTATTGTGCCAATTTTCTGGTTTAACGCATCGTTGTCAATTGATTTATAAAAATCATGGAGTGAGTTGGATTAATGATTCCAAAGCTACTAATGTCAACGCTACCAAAGAAGCGATCAACAATTTAAAGTTATCCGGTACGTTACATTTAATATTAGGAGGTGATGGTAAATTAGCTGATTTTTCTTCTTTAAGACATTTGATTAAACAACATGAGATACATCTTTATTGTTTTGGAAAAGATGGATTATTATTGACGACATTAGGATTTAGTGATGTTATTTTAACAAATACAATGATTCAAGCAATGTGTATTATTAATCGTCGTATAAAAGCAAAGGATATAGTTTTATTATCTCCGGCTTGTTCTAGTTTAGATCAATTTAAATCATTTGAAATGCGTGGACTAATATTTACTTGTTTTACGAGAGAATTTATATAATGAGGATCTTTAAAACAAAAATTATTAATCATCCATTAAAATTGGGCAAAAAAAAATCATCAAACATTAGTGTATTATATGATCGTATATTTTTTTGGTTGCTGTTGGGATTAATTGGCATTGGGTTTGTTATTATTAGTTCAGGATCAATACCTACTGGTATGCGATTAGCGAATGATCCATGTTATTTTATAAAACGTGTCATTGTTTATTACAGCGTGACATTTTTATTATCTGTAATTATTTTAAAGATACCCATAATAGTTTGGCAGAATTATAGTGTTATCATGTTGCTATGTAGTTATATAATGTTGATAGCCGCATTAATCTTAAATAATTCTACTAATGGAGCATCACGTTGGATAATGTGGGGTGCATTGTGTGTTCAGCCTTCGGAATTATCAAAATTATCTTTTATTTGCTATCTTGCTAACTATTTAGAACGTAAATCACAAGAAGTACGCACCAAATTTTGGAGTATATGTAAACCCATAGTAATAATGATTATATTAGCTGTATTATTACTAGCGCAACCTGATTTTGGTAGCATTATTATTCTTTTTATTACTACTCTGTCTATATTATTTCTTTTTGGAGCTAAATTATGTCAGTTAATATTGGTTTTAGTATTCAATATATTTTTAATTATACCTTTAATTGTGATTAAACCTTATCGTATACAACGTATACTTACTTTTTGGGATCCATGGAAAGATCCGTTTGGCAATGGTTATCAATTAACTCAATCATTGATAGCTTTTGGTCGTGGAAAATGTTTTGGGGAGGGACTAGGAAATTCTGTGCTGAAATTAGAATATTTACCCGAAGCTCATACTGATTTTATTTTTTCTATTCTTGCGGAAGAATTAGGATATTTTGGAGCGATTTTAGTGTTGTCTATGTTATTTATAATTGTGCTTCGTGCCATGATCATTGGTTATCGTGCCTTGAATGTTAATCACAGATTTTCTGGTATTTTAGCCTGTTCTATTAGCATGTGGTTTGGATTGCAAATTTTTATTAATGTGGGCACTGTTAGCGGAATATTACCCACAAAGGGATTAACATTGCCATTTATTAGTTATGGGGGATCTAGCTTTTTGATTACAGTAATGGCAAGCATGCAGTTGTTAAGAATAGATTTCGAGACACGTTTATCTAAAAATCAAGCTTTTTTGAAGTGCACGAAAACATGAATCAAAAAAAGAAAATTATGATTGTAGCGGGTGGTAGTGGGGGGCATGTGTTTCCAGGGTTGTCGGTGGCTCATTATTTAATTAATCATGGGTATCAAGTTGTTTGGCTAGGTACTGCAGATCGCATTGAATCGAAGTTAGTTCCTCAGTACGGAATCGATATTAAATTTATTCATATTAACGGGTGGAATGGTGAAAAATTACACATTAAGTGCATTATGCCATTGTTTATTTGTTTAGCAATATATCAAGCACGAAAAATTATAAAATATTGGAAACCTGATATAGTATTAGGAATGGGTGGATATGTTTCCGGACCGGGTGGATTAGCAGCATGGACATGCGGTATTCCATTAATAATACACGAACAAAATAGAATTATCGGTTTAACTAATCGGTATTTGTCAATTTTTTCTAAAAAAGTATTGCAAGGATTTCCTGGTACTTTTCCTAATGCTAAAATGGTAGGAAACCCAATACGACGCGCAATATTAGCTGTGCCAAATCCATCTAGACGATGGAAAGGTCGTGTTGGTCCTATTCGCGTTTTAGTGATTGGAGGTAGCCAAGGTGCGCATATATTAAATAAAACTATCCCAAATATGGCTGAGAAATTATCTAATAAATTGATCATATGGCACCAGGTTGGAGAAAAAGATTTCAAAAAAGTAATATGGGCTTATCAAAAAATAAAACAAAGCTATCATAGAATTGTAAAATTTATTGATGATATAGCCCAAGCATATGCTTGGGCAGATATATTGATATCCCGTGCTGGAGCATTAACAGTAAGTGAAGTATCTGTTGTAGGGTTACCAGCAATATTCGTACCTTTTATACATCATAAAGACCGTCAGCAATATTGGAATGCTGTGCCGTTAGTGCAAGCAGGAGCGGCAAAAATTATTGAACAACAAAATTTTACAAGTGATGTTGTTAGCGCAATGTTAGAATCTTGGGATCGAAAAATATTATGTAACATGGCTCAACGTGCTAGAAGCATAGCTGCGCCTAATGCAACTCAGCAAGTTTCTCAGGTAATAATTGAATACTTAAAAAAATAAATATATTAATAAATGCCATCTTTATAAATAGAAAAATATTGAAAGTATATTGAATAGATATGTCAAATATACTATTATCTAACCCGATCAATTCTATACCAATGATGAATCGTATTAGGCGAATACATTTTGTTGGTATAGGCGGAACCGGAATGTGTGGAATTGCAGAAATATTAGCACATGAAGGTTATTGTATTACTGGGTCTGATATTGTATATAATAGCGCGACACGGCACTTATTTGAATTAGGGGTGAAAATCTTTATTGGGCATAAATATAGCAATATAAACAACGCTAATGTTGTTGTTGTATCCAGTGCTATTCATCCAAATAATCCTGAAATTTTAGCTGCTAAACAAGCTCGTATTCCCGTTATTAAGCGTGCGGAAATGTTATCCGAACTAATGAGATTTAGACATGGAATAGCCATTTCTGGAACGCATGGGAAAACTACTACTACTACAATGATAGCTAATATTTATACCGCAGCAGGATTAGATCCAACGTTTATAAATGGAGGCATAGTCAAATCAGAAGGTGTATATGCTCGACTTGGATATAGTCGTTATTTAATCGTAGAAGCAGATGAAAGTGATAATTCATTTTTGCATTTGCATCCTATGGTGGAGGTGATTACCAATATTGATACTGATCATATACATAAGTATCAAGGAAATTTTGAATATCTTAAAAAAGCATTTATTAATTTCTTACACAATCTACCATTTTATGGGTATGCTATAGTGTGTATTGATGATCCAGTAATTTGTGAGATTTTACCTAAAATTAACAGGAAGATAATCACTTATGGCTTTAATAAAAATGCTAATTTGCATATTTTTAACTACCATCAACATATAGAAAAAAGTAGTTTTACCATATTGCGTCCAAATCAAACAAAACTACAAGTTACTTTAAATGCCCCTGGTTGTCATAATGCACTGAATGCTACGGCTGCTATTGCAGTAGCAGCCGAAGAAGGAATCAGTGATAAAATTATTCTCAAAACTATGTTGGATTTTCAAGGAACACATCGTCGTTTTGAAAATTTAGGTTATTATTCTTTAAATAAAATAAATGGTCAAAAAGGAGAAATTCTGTTGATAGATGATTATGGGCATCATCCGGCTGAGTTACATGCTACTATTGTAACGATCCGGACCGGATGGCCTGATAGACGGTTGATTATGGTATTTCAACCTCATCGATATACGCGTATACAAGAATTATATTATGATTTTGTTGATGTACTTTCCAATGTAGATATTCTTTTAATATTACATGTTTATTCCGCTGGAGAACCACCTATTTTAGGGGCAGATAGTCAATCCTTATGTCATGCAATTCGTGAATTTGGTAAGATTAATCCAACATTTATATCAAATACACAAATGTTATCAGGAGCATTATTCCGATTATTAAGAAATAACGATTTGCTCTTAATTCAAGGAGCTGGTACGATAGGAGAGGTTGTGCGTAGATTAATTGTTAAAAACGATTAATCATAATAAATATATGATAATTATGATTCTTAATGGTACGAAATGATAAAATGTGAAAATGAAAACACAATAATAAATTTTTATGAAAATAAGAATACGCAAAGAGCGGGTTTACTAATACACCTCAATTAGGATTGAGCACGCATAACCGAGTGATAATTAAATATGTTTTAAAACAAAGATATAAATTGCAGCATCAATTATTAGATTGGATGCTAATATTTGTTGTTACAATTAGTATTGTTTGGAGTGCTTATAAAATAAGAGAATGGATTCATAATGCTTGTTGTAGCCCTGTATCTTACATGATAGTCACTGGAAAACGGCATTATACTACTGACACTGATATCGATCAACTCCTAGTAAAACTAGGAGTATTAGGTACATTTATAACACAGGATGTTAACATTATTCAAAAACGAATTGAAAGTTTGCCATGGATTCAGCAAGTTAGTGTTAGGAAACAATGGCCAGACACATTAAAAATTCATATAATAGAATATATTCCTTTAACATACTGGAATGATTTTCAAATAATTAGTACAACAGGAATTATATTTAAAGTACCTAAAGAATATCGAGATAACTACAAAAAAGTAATGCCATCTTTGTATGGACCAGAAGGCAGCGAACGGGCTGTATTGTCTAATTATTATGCGTTTAATGAGATATTAAAATCTATCAAATTTCAAATAAAATCAGTACAAATGGATGCACGCTGCTCATGGCAACTGATTTTACAAGATAATATCCATCTAAAATTAGGTAGAAATAATATAATCGAACGATTATATTATTTCATTAAAATTTATCCTATTCTTATTCAGAAAATTAACGACAATAATACATGTATTGATTATATAGATTTACGTTATCGTTCAGGATTTGCTGTAAGATGGGGCTCAAACTCGATCACTCCTGTATTTTGTGGCAAATAGAAGAAAAAATAAATAAAGGCAATCACAAATATGATCAAAGCTTCAGATAAAAAATTATTAGTAGGATTAGAAATTGGAACAGCTAAAGTTGCTACGATGGTAGGTGAAATTTTGCCTGATGGAATAGTAAATGTTATTGGGTTAGGATATTGCCCGTCACGAGGAATGGATAAGGGAGGAGTGAACAATTTAGAATCAGTAATAAAATGTGTACAATATTCTATTAATCAAGCAGAGTTAATGGCAGGTTGTCAAATTTCATCTGTTTACCTTTCTTTATCTGGAAAACATATTAGTTGTAAAAATGAAATAGGTATGGTACCTATTTCAGAAGAAGAAGTGACACAATCAGATGTGGATAATGTAGTACACATAGCTAAATCAGTTAGAGTACGCGATGAACATCGAATATTACATGTAATTCCACAGGATTATGCTATTGATTATCAAGAAGGCATTAAAAATCCAGTTGGGTTATCTGGAGTTAGAATGCAAGCCAAAGTCCATTTAATTACTTGCCATAATGATATGGCTAAAAATATCGTCAAAGCAGTAGAGCGATGTGGATTACAAGTAGATCAATTGATATTTTCTGGATTAGCTTCAAGTCATGCTGTGTTAACAGAAGATGAACGTGAATTGGGTGTCTGTGTGGTAGATCTTGGTGGCGGTACCATGGATATAGCAATATATACTGCTGGAGCTTTACGTCACACCAAAGTTATTCCATATGCTGGAAATGTAGTCACTAGTGATATTGCCTATGCTTTTGGAACACCATTATCGGATGCAGAAATAATTAAAGTTCGTTATGGTTGTGCTTTAGAATCATTAATTAGTAAAGGAGAAAATATTGAAGTTCCAAGCGTCGGAGGTAGACCACCTCGTATTTTGCAACGTCATATGTTGGCAGAAATCATTGAACCTCGATATATTGAATTAATGATGTTGGTTAATAAAGAAATATTACAGTTACAGTCACAACTTCGTCAACTTAATATTAAACATCATCTTGCAGCAGGGATTGTGTTAACAGGAGGGGCATCTCTTATAGATGGATTATCAGCTTGTGCTCAAAAAGTGTTTCATACACAAGTTCGTATCGCATCTTCTATAAATACAAACGGGATAACAGATGATATAAAAAGGCCTCATTATTCTACTGTTATTGGATTATTACATTATGGGAAAGAATCTCATTTGAATAATGAGGTAGATATAGAAAAAAGAATAACAATTAAAGGTTGGATAAGAAAAGTAAACAATTGGTTAAAAAAAGAATTTTAGTTGTTATGAGTATCAAATATGCTGAATCCGTTAAAATTAATTTTTTTAAAATAACTTAAGTAATATGGAGAAAACTATGTTTGAACCAATGGAATTAACGAGTGATGCAGTAATTAAAGTTGTTGGTATTGGCGGAGGCGGTAGTAATGCAGTTGAACATATGTTACGTGAGCGTATCGAAGGTGTAGATTTTTTTGCTGTTAATACTGATGCCCAAGCTTTAAGAAAAATGACAGTAGGCCAAACTATTCAAATTGGTAGTTCTATTACTAAAGGATTAGGAGCGGGTGCTAATCCAGAAATTGGGCGTAATTCTGCAGAAGAAGATCGTGATGTATTAAGGGCTACTATAGAAGGCGCAGATATGGTATTTATTGCTGCAGGTATGGGTGGAGGCACTGGAACGGGTGCTGCCCCGATAATAGCAGAGGTGGCCAAAGATTTAGGTATTTTGACTGTAGCTGTAGTTACTAAACCTTTTAATTTTGAAGGAAAAAAACGTATGACATTTGCTGAACAAGGAATTTCTGAATTATCTAAATATGTAGATTCATTAATAACTATTCCAAATGATAAGTTATTAAAAGTTTTAGGGCGTGGCGTATCATTATTAGATGCTTTTAGCGCTGCTAATGACGTGTTAAAAGGCGCCGTTCAAGGTATTGCGGAATTAATTACTCGACCGGGTTTAATGAATGTAGATTTTGCGGACGTACGCACAGTAATGTCAGAAATGGGATATGCTATGATGGGAGCTGGAGTAGGATGTGGTGATGATAGAGCAGAGGAAGCATCAGAGCTAGCTATCGCGAGCCCTTTATTAGAAGACATTGATTTATCTGGAGCTCGAGGGGTTTTGGTGAATATCACTTCTGGTTTAGATTTACGGTTAGATGAATTTGAAACTGTAGGCAATACTATACGTTCTTTTGCTTCTGATAATGCTACAGTAGTAATCGGGACTGCTTTAGATCCAGATATCAATAATGAACTACGTGTTACTGTAGTAGCAACAGGAATTGGTATTGATAAACGTTCAGATGTTATGTTATCTAATGCTAAAGAAGAAAAAAAGGTAGTACGAGATAATCATTATCATAATCATGCTCCCCAAAGAACATCTACATTTTTTAAAGAATCAAGACATACATCATCTAATACGGTAGATCATCAAAGCACAACTCTTGATAAAGATGTAGATTATTTAGATATTCCTGCTTTTCTAAGAAAACAAGCAGACTAATTAAAAATAATAGTGTAAATGAGTAATTTGTATAAAAAATGCAATATACATATAATAATTTGCTAATAAAGTAAATAATATAATAATTGCATGAGATGATATAATGATAAAGCAACGAACATTGAAACGCGTTGTGCAAACTACTGGTGTAGGTTTACACACCGGTAAAAAAGTTACGTTAACTTTACGTCCTACTTCAGCAAATACTGGAATTATTTATCGTCGTACTGACTTACATCCTCCTGTAGATCTTCAAGTTAATGTTAAATCAGTAGGAAACACCGTATTATGTACATGTTTGATTAATGAATATGGTGTTCAGATTTTTACTGTTGAACATTTAAGTGCTGCTCAAGCAGGATTAGGCATTGACAACATTATTATAGAACTCAATGCTCCTGAAGTTCCAATAATGGATGGTAGCGCTAGTCCTTTTGTATGTTTATTATTAGATGCTGGTATAGAAGAACTTAATAGTGCAAAAAAATTTCTTCGATTAAAACAAACAGTACGTGTTGAAGATGGAGAAAAATGGGCTGAATTAAGGCCGTTTAACGGTTTTACTCTTGATTTTACTATTGATTTCAATCATCCAGCTATCAATGTGGATACACAACATTGTTTTTTTAATTTTTCTTCAGCATCTTTTGTTCATAATATTAGTCGAGCGCGCACTTTTGGTTTTATGCGTGATATTAAAGATTTACAATCTCGTGGATTTGCTTTAGGAGGAAGTTTTAATTCTGCTATAATAATTGATGATTATCGTGTACTTAATGAAGATGGTTTACGTTTTGATGATGAATTTGTCCGTCATAAAATGCTTGATGCTATTGGAGATTTATTTATGTGTGGACATAATCTTATTGGTTCTTTTATTGCTTTTAAATCGGGACACACTCTAAATAATAAATTATTAAAAACTGTTTTGTCATGCCAAGAAGCATGGGAACTTGCTACTTTTTCTAACGCATCTGACTTACCCTTAGTATTTTAAGATCTAATCGTATCTTTGAATATAGAATATAATAATAATCATTCTACATTTTAGTATACAAATTTACCTAGATTTATTTATAGATATTATGTATTTTGATCGAGATTCTTTTTTAAATAAATATATGCAACTGTATGTTTATTCGCATATTTTATCTATAGTTTTTTAGATTGAAATATTGAAGACTACTTAAATATATATGCAATGAATACTGTAGTAAAGAATTTAGATTATAATGTATTTTCAATGTTATTGAGTTCATTAATATTTAATACATCATATATTGTTATGATTATAATAAGTGTTACATGTATATAACACTTATTATAAAAATCAGAAAACTAATATCTTTGATATTGTAATTTCCTTTATTTGTATTTATAAAAATTTTTGATATCGTCAGATTAAGATATTTTTTGATACCCATTATATATCTTTATATATCTGTATGAATTGTAATAATTAATTAGTAATTGTTTTAAAGTTTTTTAAATTTGTATAATATATTTTAGTCTTAGAATATTGGAGCTATTCTAATCAACAATTAATGATAGTATCATGTTTGTAATATGTTTAAGGAAAGATATGCACATGGATTTTACATAAATAAAAAATTTATATTTATCATGCATTTTATCACAATTTATTAACATCTATTTTGATAAGTTGTAAATTAGTATTGTTTTACAATTTTTATTAAAATTTTCTTTGTAGTCGCATGTATTATGAACGGAAAATATGTAATTGTTGCATTTTATTCAAATAACGTGCTGTCATTGTAATGAGATATAAATTGTCATGTTAACACCATTTAAATTATTTACTAAAATTTTTAAAAATAGAAATGATCGCGTGTTACTTCGCATGAAGAAAGTGGTGGATATGATAAATTATATAGAAAAAGATATACAAAAGTTAAACGATAGTCAACTTGCTTCTAAAACGAATGAGTTTCGTGCATCTATTGAATCAGGTGTAAACCTCGAGAATTTATTACCACAAGCATTTGCTGTAGTACGAGAAGCTATTAAGAGAATATTTAACATCCGTCTTTTTGATGTCCAATTGTTGGGAGGAATAGTTCTTAACAGTAGATGTATTGCGGAAATGAAAACTGGAGAAGGAAAAACTTTAACTGCTACTTTACCTGCTTATTTGAACGCATTAAGTGGTCAAGGAGTACATATCGTTACAGTTAATAATTATTTAGCACATAGAGATGCAGTAAATAATAAACCGTTATTTGAATTTTTAGGATTGACTGTTGGAATTAATTTACCGGGACTATCAGCATCTATGAAACGTGCAGCGTATACAGCAGATATCACCTATGGCACAAACAATGAATACGGTTTCGATTATTTACGTGATAATATGGTTTTCGTCCCAGAAGAACGGGTACAACGAGGATTACATTATGCGTTAATAGATGAAGTAGATTCTATTTTGATTGATGAAGCTCGTACCCCATTAGTTATTTCTGGGCCATCAGATGATACTTCTTTATTATATTTAAAAATCAACGAATTAGTCTTTAGAATAATTCAAAAAAATAAAAGCAACATAGATAATTTACAAAAAGAAGAATATTTCGCAGTTGATGAAAAATCCAGACAAGTTATACTTACTGAGAATGGATTAGTATTAATAGAGCAATTATTAATTAAATCTGGAATCATGAACCAAGGAGAATCATTGTATTCATCAGATAATATTATATTGATGCATCATGTTAATGCAGCATTTCGTGCTCATATTTTATTTGCTTGTGAAGTGGATTATCTTGTTAAAAATGGAGAAATACTTATTATTGATGAACACACAGGTCGAGTTATGCCTGGTCGTCGATGGTCAGATGGATTGCACCAAGCAATAGAAGCTAAAGAACATGTAACTATTCAAAATGAAAATCAAACATTAGCTTCAATTACATTTCAAAATTATTTTCGTTTATATGAAAAATTATCTGGTATGACCGGTACCGCTAATACTGAAGCATTTGAATTTCAATCTATCTATAAATTAGATACTATCGTTATACCGACTAATCGTCCTATGATTCGTAATGATTTTCCAGATATAATTTATATGACGGAACATGAAAAAATTGAAGCTATTATTAATGATATCAAAGATTGTGTTAAGAGAAACCAGCCAGTGTTAGTAGGAACTATATCAATTGACAAATCTGAGATTATTTCTCATGCTTTAAGTCAGATCGGAATTATGCATAAAGTTTTAAATGCGAAATTTCATGCTGCAGAAGCAGATATTATAGCACAAGCAGGATATCCTGGTGCGGTGACTATTGCTACGAATATGGCTGGGCGTGGCACTGACATTATATTAGGAGGAAATTGGCGAGCAGAAATTACTGCGTTGCATAAATCAAATACATGTAAAATTTTAAACATTAAATCTGATTGGGAAAAACGTCATCATGCAGTATTAAAATCTGGAGGGTTACATGTCATTGGTACTGAACGGCATGAATCTCGCCGTATCGATAATCAATTGCGTGGACGATCTGGACGACAAGGAGATATAGGTTCGTCTAGATTTTATTTATCAATGGAAGATTCATTAATACGTATTTTTGCTTCCAACAGATTAGTGAACATGATGAAAAAATTAGGAATGAAATCAGGAGAATCCATTGAACATCCATGGATTACTAAAGCTATTGCTCATGCTCAAAAAAAAGTAGAAAATCGTAATTTTGATATTAGAAAACAATTATTAGAATATGATGATGTAGCTAATGATCAGCGTCGCGTTATTTATGAACAACGTGATAAATTATTAAATATATCAGATATCAGTGACATTATTAAAAATATTCGTTGTGATGTTGTTGAAAAATTATTTAATATTTATATTCCTCTGGAAATTATAGAGGATAAAAGGGATGTAATAAAATTAGCAGAATGTTTGAAGAAAGATTTTTGTTTAGAGTTACCTCTTCTAAAATGGATAGAAGTAGAGCCTAGATTATATGAGGAAAAAGAAATATTACGTCAACGTATATTAGAAAATATGACACAGAAATATGAACATACTAGAAAAATAATTGGAATAGATATTATGTGTTCTTTTGAAAAAGAAATTATGTTGAGAACGTTTGATGTACTGTGGAAAGAGCATTTAGCGTCAATGGATTACTTACGTCAAGGAATTCATTTGAGAGGATATGCACAAAAAGATCCGAAGCAGGAATACAAAAGAGAATCATTTTCTATGTTTACTAAAATGTTAGATCATTTAAAATATGAAGTAATAAGCGAAGTGAGTAAATTAGTAATAGAATTATTCAATAAAAAAGAATCTATTTTAAATTCAACTAATAAATATAATGATTTTCAATCCATAAACACGCAAGTAATGAATACTAAATTGTTATCGATAGATCGTTTAAGTCAACATACATTAACTAAGAATAAAATAGTGAGTCGCAACGATGCTTGTCCTTGTGGATCTAATAAGAAATTTAAAGAATGTCATGGTAAAATTGTAAATAAACGTCATTAATACATACAAAGTGTTTTGATTTAACATTATTTTAGTCAGTTATATAGTAAATATAAGTTGATATTATTTTTTTAATCATCACATTTAACTCAAATCTATAAGTAATAAATGCTTGTAAAATATAAACGTATATATACGCATGATTATGATGTTTATAACCATAATTTATGTGAATATTGTTGTGTTATTTATGACGAAACAATTTCGTATGTTGTTTGCTACAATATAAATACAGTATAATTTCGAGTGTTGTTTTATTTACTAAAAATAGTGTTTTTTAGTAATTATTTTTTCTGCCTTCAGATAATCTTGATGGAGATCAAGAATACATTGTGTCATTCCATCAATACTTTTGTTATTTTCAATAACGTTATCAGCATAGTTTAACCTATGCTGACGGGATACTTGCGATAATAAAATATTTTCAGCATATTGTTTGTGTATTTTATCTCTACTGATAATTCGATTTAACTGAATATCAATGGGTACATCTATCATTAGTATGTGATCTGCATATTTTTGTAAATTATTTTCTATTAACAATGGAACAACCCATAAAATATAAGATGATCGACTGGATAATATATTTATTGTTTTCTGAGTTTCTTGTCTAATAAGCGGATGCAACAATTGTTCAAGCCATTCCTTGTCTTTAGGATTGAAAAAAATAATTTTTTTTAACATGGATCTATTTAATGATCCATTAGAAAATAAAATATGGGGTCCAAAATGTTTAGTTATCATACGTAAAGCAATACTGCCAGGTTGTGTGATGTTTTTAGAAATCACATCAGCATCTATGACAGATACTTTTTTTGATAAATTAGAAAATTTTTTAGCAACAACACTTTTTCCAGAACAAATACCACCGGTAAGCGCAACAATATAAGACATAATTTGATGTGTGTTATTAAATAAAAAATGTTTTTATGAAATGTTTTTCTAAAAATTATAAAATTAAATTAATATTAAAAAATATTTAGAACGATATCTGACAAACTTGTATAACGACACTTTATTTTTATAGTAAAAAAAATAGTATTTTTTTATAAATATCCGAATAATACTGTTCATTTTTTCAATATTTCAAGCCTCAATAAAATTTATTAACGATCTTATTACGTAATTAAAAAATTTTCTATAATTAATGATAATTCGTTATTAAAATAATTTTAATAACGTAAAAGTTGTTTATAAATCTGTACATAATATATATATAATAATTATTACACATAAATAATTATATAATCGATCCGAGTTTATTTGTAAGCTTACATATATATCATAATGTTTATGATCATAAACATTATGATATATATGTCTATTATATTATATTTAAATATAATATAATCATTATAATTTCAATATATAATTGAAATTCATCGTGTGTTTGACGATATTGGAGGAATTATATAAAAATAATGAAATTTTAAAGAAAATATTGATATGAATTGCTTTGAATATATATAAACAGGAGCAAATATATGTCAACAAAATCACCGAGCAGTCGTAGACATTCTTCTTTGAATGTATTAATAATTGCTGGAGTTACACCGTATCAACGAAAACCTAATGAAGAATATATGAGTTCTAATCAACTTTTACATTTTAAACGTATCCTTAAAACATGGAAAAATCAACTCAAAAAAGATTTAGGATATTCTGCGTTATGTGCGCAAGACCAGGCATCTATCAATTTTCCAGATCCAGTAGATAGAGCGGTGCAAGAAGAAGAATTCAATATTAAATTACGTAATCGGGATAGAGAATATAAACTTATTGAAAAAATTGAAAGAACCTTAAAAAAAATAGATACAAATGAATTTGGATTTTGTGCTTCATGTGATGTAGAAATCGGCATTAGAAGATTAGAGGCTCGTCCAACAGCTGATTTATGTATTGATTGTAAAACTTTAGAAGAAATTAAAGAAAAACAAATGACCGGATAGATGGATAGATTGTTAATAAAAAAAATTCATATATGCATTATATGATATAATTTTAGAAAATTAGTTTTTGAATACTGTAGATGTAATTTTATTATGGCTATTGATTTAGTTTCTATTTCTTCTGATCTGTTTTACAGAATAGACATTATTTATCTAAATATTTATGTGATATTTTAAATTTTTGATATTATCTAAGATTTTTTTCATGAAAATGAAAGGATCGGTAATTTGATAATTGATTGACTGAGATATGTAATAAAATGGAACGAGTTTGGGTGAGCATTGGTAGTAATATGTTAAATCCAAAGCAACAAGTGGATCGCGCTATATGGTCTCTTTCTAAGCTTCCAATGACTAGACTTATAGATTTTTCTTCCTATTATCGTAGTCTACCATTAGGAGATAAAAATCAGCCCGATTTTCTAAATGCAATAATAATTCTAGATACTAATTTATCTCCAAAAGAATTATTAAGTCATATGCAATATATCGAACGAAAACAAGGGCGACGACGATCACGTGATTCTCTTATATGGCAGCCACGTACGTTAGATTTGGATATTTTATTATTTGGAAAATATTTTATATGTAGTCCTGAATTGATAATACCGCATCATGGTATGTTGAACCGAGAGTTCGTACTTTATCCATTGATGGCGTTAGATAATAATTTAATTTTTCCTGATGGGAGAATTATAACAGATATCGTTAAAACTGTACCTAAAAATGGTTTAGATTTTTGGAAGGAATAATATAAAAAATTGAAAATATATATTAACTATACGTAGACTGCTGTATGTATTGTTTTTTTTAAAATAAATTAGATAATATATATTTAATTAAAGATCTAATGATATCAATAGTATTGATATATGTGTGTTGTTCGTTTAATGTGGTAGATATATTGATATAATTGTTAAAAATTTTATCAAATAACACATTTTTTATTATTGTTTTTACTGTAATTTGTAGAAATTTATGTAGCTTTAGAAAAATTTTGTCACTATTACTTAGAATAATTAATAAAAATTTTATAATTAATACATATAATATTTTTTTTGATATACTGTATAGTATACCTAATTTGTTATATCGTATATAACGAGTACACTTCGTGCTTATACATAAGTGTTGTATTTAGAAAACGTATTAAAATATTTTATTGTTGAATTAGAATATATTTAATAAAAATTTTACGATTACAAAAAATATTTGATGTTTAGTTATCGTATATTTACGTACATACATATTGTGAATATTACGATACATAAATTTATTGATAATAAAAATATACACTTATTCGATATCATTTGGCATATAGATAATTTATGATTTTTAAAATTAATTAATATTTATTATTCTAATAAATGTGATGTTTTTTATTATTTTTTGATGAATACGAATAGCTGTTGATATATAGTCTATCAACAGTTGCGTTGAAATATATCGGGCATTAGTAATGAGTCAAAAAGAACGTTTATCCTCATAGATTTTTTGATATTATTAATTAAAAATTAAAATTTATTTAATTGCATTAATTACATAATATTGCTATCGAACTTGAAAGTTATTCTGATTATATTCGGTAGTTTAAATGTTTATTATATTTTCAAATTTGATAATTTTTCTATATCTATTGCTAATAGAGAAAAGTTTAATTTTAAACATTTATAAAAATCTATTTTAATTATACCATGAATATAGCATGATCATATGATACGTAGTAATCAAAGTATCACTATTTAATTTATATAAATTTAGTGATTTTATATAAGTTTTTCCGTTGATAAGATCTTATTAAGTAAGAGCAAAAAATGTCAGCAATGTCTTTTTTTGAGTTGTAATAAAAGAAACTTGTATACTATAAGGGATATGGAGATAAGAATTATAGATTAGTTCATGCAGCACCTACAATATTTTCTCTTTAACATTAAAGAGAAAATATTGTGTCTTATAATTATAAGATCATGTATTCTACATCTCAAATGAATACATTTAAAATACATTGATTAGATATGTATATTTCATCCGTAAAAATCTAAAGTCGTATACGTTACTTTTTCTGTTAGTATGTTTACTGTTTATCAAAAAATAGAGTTTTATTAATTGAAACCCCATGTATATTTTCATTATGTTTAATTAAATCATAAAAATATTTTTTAATTTTATATGTCAACACTCGACGATATTTTTTAAATTATGAATACTTTTTGTTTTTTAACTGTGTTATGTATTAATAATAGTAAAAAAAATTTTATGATCGTGTATATATTTTGTAGATAAATACTCGTATTCTGAGCGTATAAATATATAGTTATAAGTAATATATTTATTTATTCATTGTATGGTTTTTAATAGAAATTAACTTCATTATATACCTTATAAATTGTAATAGACTATACAACCATAAAGTATATTTGTAAGCTAATTTATTTATTTAAAATCTTAAAAAATCATGTGAAATTTATTGTATTTGTTTTTTTATATTAGGCAAATCAGTAATTGAGCCATTATGAATAGATGCTGCTAATCCTATTGATTCATATAAGGTTGGATGAGC
The DNA here is from genome assembly GCF_023585785.1 of Blochmannia endosymbiont of Camponotus modoc. NCBI lineage: Bacteria > Pseudomonadati > Pseudomonadota > Gammaproteobacteria > Enterobacterales > Enterobacteriaceae > Candidatus Blochmanniella > Blochmannia endosymbiont of Camponotus modoc. Next base: position 390,351 of record NZ_CP097765.1, on the reverse strand, counting down.
ATGAATGGTGAGAGTAATATCTTCTACATCGCATCCCATTTCAATGGCTAATGCGATTTCTCCTAATATTTCACTAGCATTCGTGCCTAATATTGATCCCCCAATAATTCTGTTCGTTTTTTTATTAAAAATTAATTTGGTTATGCCTTCTTTGCAATCTTCAGTAATTGCTCGACCTGAAGCCATCCACGGGAAAAGTGCAACTTCATAATCTATATTTTTCTCTTGAGCATCTTTTTCAGTATATCCAACCCACGCTATTTCTGGGTCAGTATATATAATGGATGGAATTATTATTGGATCAAAACAACGTTTTTTACCAGAAATAACTTCTGCAGCTACATGTCCTTCATGAATACTTTTGTGAGCTAGCATTGGATATCCAATAATATCTCCAATAGCAAAAATGTGTTGCACATTAGTACGCATCTGCTTATCTACAGAAATGAAGCCATATTCATTTACATTTACTCCCGCACGTTCGATATTCAACATGTTACCATTTGGAGCACGCCCAATTGCTACTAATAATGCATCATAACGTTGAGTATTTTTTAATAAAGTTTGTTTATTTTCCATAGTTACATAAATACCATCTTGCTTCGCATCTACTATGTTAATTTTAGTGTTTAAAATTAAATTAATATTTTTATTAATTATTTTAGTAAAAATATTAGTAATATCTTCATCTAAAATTGGCATAATTCGATTACACATTTCTACTATATCTATTTTTGATCCAAAAGCATGATATATTGTTGCCATTTCTAAACCTATAGCTCCTGAACCTATAATTAGTAAACGTTCGGGTATTGATTGTAAAGATAAAGCATCAGTTGAATTCCAAATTCGATGATCATTAGGAATACATGGTAGTGACACAGTATGTGATCCTGCTGCTATAATAGCGTAATTGAATGCTATTTCTAAGGTCATTTCATTGTTTTCAACTTGAATAGTATGACTATCAATAAATTTACCAACTCCATCAATTACTTTAACGTTCCGATTTTTTGCCATAGCACTTAAACTATTTGACAATTGATCAATAATTTTATCTTTCCAAGAGCGCGCCTTATCAAGATCAATATGTGTTTCTCCAGACAGAATACCATATTTATTGAATTTCTTTTTTGTTTCAATTAGTTTGGCAATATATAACAGTGTTTTAGAAGGAATACAACCAACGTTGAGACACACTCCACCTAAATCAGGATAACGTTCTACTATTGTAGTATCCATACCTAAATCAGCGCAGCGAAAAGCCGCAGAATATCCTCCTGGTCCAGCACCCAAAACAAGAGTTTGAGTTTTTATTTTTATATGCATAATATAATGCCCTCAGTTTTTGATTAAAACTATTTATTATAGTATCTAATTTGATAGAAATATGCATTTCTATAGTATAGAATTTATATATGGTACGGATATTATCATATCATATCTCAATTTAAGCGAGATTATCTTTAACTATAAAGGCACGAAAAGACAATTTTTAAAAAAGTGAAATCTTTAAATCTATTTTTATGTGATTAGTTAATTTACATAGATAATAGTCTTGTATCAGCAATTATTTTATTAATAAGTGTCATAAATCGAGCACCATCAGCTCCATCAATAACACGATGATCATATGATAATGACAAAGGCAGCATTAAACGCGGAGTAAACTTTTTTCCGGTCCACACTGGTTTTATAAAAGATTTAGACATGCCTAAAATAGCTACTTCTGGAACATTAACAATTGGAGTAAAAGCCGTACCCCCTCCTATACCCCCCAAATTGGATATAGTAAAACTTCCTCCTTGCATATTAGCAGGAGTCAATTGATTCCCAGTACGAGCTTTCCTTGAAAGCTCTTCCAACTCTTGTGATAATAAAATAATACCTTTCCTATTTACATCATGGAGAACGGGTACTAATAAACCTTTAGGAGTATCCACCGCTATGCCAATATTAATATATTTTTTCAAAATTAGTGTTTCACCGTCTTGAGATAAAGAACTATTGAATCGTGGTAACTCTTCTAATGCTTTTGCAACTGCTTTCATAACAAAAACTAAAAGTGTAATTTTGCAATTTATTTTTTTCTTTTCAATGTCAATGTTTTGTTGTTTTCTAAAACTCTCTAAATCGGTAATATCAGCTTCATCAAATTGTGTTACATGTGGAAGCATAATCCAATTTCTTTGTAAATTTGCACCAGAAGTTTTTTGTATTTTGCTTAGCATTACGGTTGTAATATCGCCAAATTTACTGAAGTCTATCTTCGGCCAAGATAATATGGGTAGTAATTGATTAGATTGAATAGATGACATACGGTTTGTATAACACATTGAGATATCGTTTATATAACTTTGAATATCTTCTTTTAAGATACGTCCCTTACGACCACTACCTTTTACTTTTGACAAATCTATTCCGAGTGTACGAGCCATATGACGCACTAACGGTGTAGCATGAGCATGTATCATAACATCATGATGTACATCATCATTACATATCACTCCTTTTCTTTTATCGTTGTTTGTTACAATATAAGGAGAAGGAACAACATTTTTTTTATCATTAATAGTAAAAGAATTAGTATGATTTTGCACATCAAGTAGTAAAATCAAAGATCCTGTATGTACTTTATCTCCAACATGGACATAAATTTTAGTAACAATACCAGAACAGGAAGATGGTATTTCCATAGATGATTTGTCGCCTTCAATTATAATAAGTGGCTGATTAGTATTAATATTATCTCCTATTTTTACCATTATTTCTGTAACTTCTAATTCATCCTCTCCAATATTTGGTATATTAATTTCAATTGTCATCATGTTACCTCTTATATTAGACGTGGATTAATTTTATCAGGGTCAATATCAAATATTTTGATAGCGTTTAGAACAACATCAGCGCGAATATGGCCTTTTTTTACTAATTGGGCTAATGCGGCAGTCACCACATAACCTGTATTTACTTCAAAATGATGTCGTAAATTTTTTCGACTATCGGAACGACCAAATCCATCTGTGCCTAATACAAAAAAATGATGGCCTGGAATAAAACATCTAATTTGTTCTGCAAACAATTTCATATAATCAGTAGCAGCTATAGTGGGAAAATCATTCAATATGGTAGTAATGTACGGTATTTTTGGTATATCCATAGGATGTAACATATTCCAGCGTTCGCAGTCTTGCCCATTCCTTGCTAATTCAGTAAAAGAGGTAACACTATATACATCAGAACTTACGTTATATTCTTGAGATAAGATTTTAGCTGCTTCACGAACAAGACGTAAAATAGCACCAGATCCCATCAATTGAATTTTTCCATGTTTTCCCGATAAAGATTCTAACTTATAAATTCCTTTTCTAATACCTTCTTCAACTCCTATCGGCATGGCTGGCATATGATATTTTTCATTTAATGTAGTTATATAATAATATACATTTTCTGGATTACTTCCGTACATACGCATGAGGCCATCTTGTATAATAACAGCAATTTCATATGCATATGCTGGGTCATACGAAATGCAATTAGGAATTGTTAATGACTGAATATGACTGTGACCATCAGCATGTTGCAATCCTTCTCCATTTAAAGTAGTTCGACCAGATGTCCCTCCGATCAAAAATCCTCGAGCTTGTTGATCAGCAGCAGCCCAAAAAAAATCTCCGATTCTTTGAAAACCAAATATTGAATAATATACATAAAATGGTATCATGGGGAAGTCGTTAGTACTGTATGAGGTAGCGGCTGCCAACCACGATGCTGCTGCGCCCAATTCGCTGATACCTTCCTGTAAAATCTGACCTTGTTTATCTTCACGATAATATGCAAGTAAATCATGATCTTGAGGAGTGTATTGTTGTCCCATAGAGCTATAAATACCGATTTGACGAAATAGCCCTTCCATCCCAAAGGTTCGGCCCTCATCAGCAATTATGGGTACTAGTCTATTTTTAATTGGGGTGTATTTTAGTAATATATTTAGAACACGTATAAATGCAAGAGTAGTAGAAATATCTTTATTTTGTTGTATTAGCAAAGGATAAAAATGTTCTAATGTTGGTAGTTCTAGAGAATTAGTAGCATGTTGCAACCTATTTGGAATATATCCAAACAATGTTTTACGTCGCTCATGTAAGTATATGTGTTCCTGAGAACCTTCTTTAAATTTTAAATAAGGTAAAGATTCAATTTGGTCATCTTTGACGAGATTTAAGTTAAATCTATCCCTAAAATAACGTATCCCTTTTATGTTAATTTTTTTTATTTGATGCGCAACGTTCATTCCTTCTGCACTAGAACCCATACCATAACCTTTAACAGTATGCGCCAGTATTACAACAGGTTTTCCAGAACTATTTTTAGCTTTTTCTAAAGCAGCAAATACTTTTTTAGGATCATGTCCACCGCGATCTAATGCCCAAATTTCAGAGTCACTCATATCGTCTACCAACGCGCTAGTTTCTGGGTATTTACCAAAAAAGTGTTCACGTACATAAGCACCATTTTTAGATTTAAACGTTTGATAGTCTCCATCAACAGTTTCATTCATAAGTTGAATTAGCTTGCCGCTAGTATCTTTGCGTAACAATGCATCCCATTTACTTCCCCAAATAACTTTAATTACCTCCCACCCTGATCCTTTAAATATGTTTTCTAAGTCATTAATAATTTTTCCATTTCCTATTACTGGACCATCTAATCGTTGTAAATTACAATTAATAATAAAAATTAAATTATCCAATTTTTCTCTAGCAGCAATATTAATCGCTCCTTTAGATTCAGGTTCATCCATCTCTCCGTCTCCTAAAAAAGTGTATACTGTTTGCAAAGTGGTGTCTTTTAGATTTCTATTATTCAAGTATTTTAAAAATTTTGCTTGATAAATTGCACTAATTGCAGCAAGACCCATGGAAACTGTAGGAAATTGCCAAAAATCTGGCATTAATTTTGGATGAGGATATGAAGGAAGTCCTAAATTTTTTACTTCTTGGCGAAAATGATTTATTTGGTCCTCATGTAATCGTCCTTCAAGAAAAGCACGAGCATATATACCAGGTGAAATATGACCTTGAAAATATACTAAGTCACCGCCATCGTGCTTATTACGCGCACGAAAAAAATGATTAAAACATACTTCATATAATGTAGCAGAAGATTGGAATGAGGCAATATGACCTCCTAAATCCAAGTTTTTTTTTGATGCATGCAATACCATCATAATGGCATTCCAACGCACAACAGCACATATACGTTCTTCTATTTCTAAATTTCCGGGATATTCTGGTTCATCTTCAACTGGAATAGTATTTATATAATCATTTGTTATTTTATTATTAGAAATAATAACGCCATTATTACAGGCTTCATGTATGATTTGATTCATTAAAAATTGAGCTCGTTCAATACCTTCTCTTTGAATAACTGAAGAAATAGATTTTAACCAATCCTGTGTTTCTATGGGATCCACATCATCAGATGAACGTTCTAACATTGTAGTATTTCCTTAATGTATTTAAAGTATGTTCGTATTTATGTTAATATTATAAGTATTGTAATAAAATATTTACGTGTGTTTGAATGTATAATGAAAAAAATAATTTTTAAAAATTGTTTTTAACAAATTAAAATATTTGCTATGGAAAAACAATATTCAGCAATTCAATGAATGTATGATGGCTCTATGACATTCTATGATCTTTTCTCTAAGAGAAATTAATAATGAAATGAAGAATTAAAAAATAATATTTAAAAAAATATTATTTATAAATTTTTTGTACCAATTCTTTATAAGATATCATTGATTTAAATGATCGCACTAAAATGTATAAGAGACTTATTTTTATACCAATACTCACTTGTGTATATTATATAATTTAAATTAATAATATTATATCATCGTAAGATAGTTTCATACATATCATCATAAAATTGAATTATATTTCAGATCTTTTATAATAAGACATTCAAAATACATTTTAATTTTTTATTGTGTTTAATCGTGATGTATATTTTATATACAGTATCAATATTTTGATTATATTTTCAAATATGACAAACAAAAAAATAATACCTGAATATTTGATAATAATAAGTGAGATGGTGTTAAGATTCATGGTGTATATATTATTAACTAATTTTCAGATAGTATTATCACGGGTAATAATAGGATACAATGGTAATTGTATTGAATGATGTCTATTATATACATGCAATGAAATGTATTATATTCAATGTTGTACCGCATCCAAGCTTGTTAGTTGTACATATGATGGATTTTTAACTTTAGTTACAATCTACATACTAGTATGAATGCCAAGTACATTCGAGAATTTATATATAATAAAATATAATTATGGATATGTTCAGTTTATTATATAATTTTAAACATTTCTGCATGCAGAGAAATATTATATTAACAATTCTTTCTGGAATTAATGATAATAGCTTATCACAACATTACACGAATTGCTTCTTCACATCAGAAATAATCTACAATAACAACATCTATGTTATATAGATACAATATAGAAATTTTTATATCATATTCTTATTCGGTTATAATTATAAAAATTGAAAATTTCAGATATTGAAATTATTTGATCATCAAATTCAATTTTAGAAATTTTATGTATGATCGAGTTATTTTAATTTTATTTTGTGTCTATTTTTATAGAATAAGAAAAATTCGAAAATTTTTAAAAATAAAACACCAACGTAATCTATACTTTCAGTATACCATTAACGATGTTTTATAAATTTTTCAAAAATATATTTATTTAAGTAGATTAAATATCAAAACATACTCAAAATTCTAAATGCTAATAGCAATAATCACATTAATATAAACTGAATTTTTTAACTGCATATTATGGATATTTTAGTATATATAAAATATTTCTTACAAATCTTCTCCATAAAGAACAGCCACATATTATTAGAAAATTGTTTGATATTTTTAATCAAAATGCTATTTAGATATCAGAATGTTGTTAAATTGTATTTATAATTAAAAATTATAAAAAAAATCTAATTGATATTAAATTTAAATAAGTGACGCAGTTTAATACTGTACTAGAGCTGATTTAATAAAAACCTAGTCGTATTGTATAAAGAGAGATATCTACATTTATAGAAACATAAGTATGAATAATATCGGTATAGCCTTAGCAATTTATAATTGTGATAATACTGGTATTGGTATTGATTAATATTTAAAATATTTAAAACATTAATAATATCTTATAGTGTGATTTCATTTTATTTATTCAATAATTAATTATTAGTTAATATAACGTGTTCGTAGGAAACATATATGTAGTTCACGTATTTATTTGTTTTTAATTAATTATTTAACACTAATCATAATATTTTATCTAAAAAGGTAGAATTGTTTATTTAAAATAGACATAAATTGTTGTAGATTTGCGTGATTTATTATGTGACCTACTATCACGTATAATCAAAGGAGAATAAATTATAATTGATTGTCAATCTACCTGAGTATTGTAACGTATATCAATAATATAATTTTTATGAATCAATTACCATATAAGTATCATTCTGTCATTGTGCAACGAGCTTTATTTTTTTTATATACTGTAATATGCTTTTTTTTCTTTATTATCATTTTAATTGTAGTGTATGGAATATTTTTAGATAAGAAGGTTCAAAGTCGTATTGATGGGAAGGTTTGGAAACTACCTACGATTATTTATAGCCGTATGATTAATGTAGAACCTAATATGTCGTATAATAAAAATGATATAATTCATTTATTGGAGACGTTACAGTATCGTCAAGTCTCTAAAATTACTCATTCAGGAGAATTTGTTGTACATAATAATGACATTGAGTTGTTTCGTAGGTCTTTTAATTTTCCAAGTGGAGAAGAAGGAGCAATGCATGTATCCTTTTTTTTTAATCAAAAAAAATTACTCCGCATTTACAATCAAGACACAAAGAATAATTTTGGTTTATTTCGATTTGATCCCAAGATCATATCTATTTTATATGCTCCCAATAAGCAGCAAAGATTATTTATGCCAAGATCAAAGTTTCCAGATATATTAATAGATATGTTATTAGCTGTTGAAGATCGTTATTTTTATCAGCATGATGGTATTCAAATATCTTCTATTGGTCGCGCTTTTTTAGCAAATGTTTTTTCTGGTCGTACTGTACAAGGCGGAAGTACTTTAACGCAACAATTGGTAAAAAATTTATTTTTAAATAATACACGATCATTGTGGCGTAAATTTAATGAAGCCTATATGGCTTTAATTTTTGATCATCGATATAGTAAGGATCGCATTCTTGAATTATATTTGAATGAAATATATTTTGGTCAAAACGGAAATGATCAGATTCATGGATTTCCTTTAGCTAGTTTTTATTATTTTGGTCGACCGATAAATGAATTAAGTATAGATCAACAAGCAATGTTAGTGGGGATGATAAAAGGCGCGTCTTTATATAATCCCTGGAAAAATCCACACATAACACTGGAACGTCGCAATTTAATACTCAAATTGTTAGAACATAGAAATATTATTGATAAAAAAATATGTGCTATTCTTAGCGCGCGACCTTTAGGAACACAGCCAAAGGATGAGATATTAATTTTACAACCTGCTTTTACACAAATGGTAAATGAAGAAATACAAAATATTGATGGAATCAATGATTTTTCTGGAATAAAAATATTTACTACGTTAGATCCTATTTCTCAAAAAGCAGCAGAACAGGCAATGAAATTAGGTATTCATAAATTAAGGCATTGTTATAATGTAAAAGATTTAGAAGGAGCCATAGTTGTAGTAGATCGATTTAATGGAAAAATACGAGCTATGGTAGGAGGATCTGCTCCCCATTTTTCTGGATTTAATCGTGCTATGCATGCTCGTCGTTCTATAGGTTCATTAGCAAAACCGGCAATTTATTTAGCAGCTTTAAGTCATCCTGATAAATATCACCTCAATACATGGATTGCTGATGAGCCTATTCATTTACAACAACCAAATGGAGTAATTTGGTCCCCTAAAAATTATGACCGAAAATTTCGAGGCAAGGTCACTCTTATTGATGCTTTTATTAAATCTCTCAATGTACCTACTGTTAATTTAGGCATGACAATAGGACTAGACACTATTTCTGATGTTTTAAAAAAATTGGGCATTTCTCCTGATTTTATTTCTTCCTTTCCATCTATCCTTTTAGGATCCATTAGTTTAACACCTATAGAAGTCGCGCAAGAATTTCAAACTATTGCTAGCGGCGGGCAATATTCTGCCTTATCATCTGTTTGTTATATTATGAACGAAGAAGATACAGTATCATATCAACATTTTATTAAGACAGAGCGTGTTATTTTCCCTCAAGCAGCTTATTTAACGTTATATGCAATGCAACAAGTAGCAACACGAGGAACTTCTCGTATTTTATCTTTAAAATTTCCTTGTTCTCAGTTAGCCGCAAAGACCGGAACTACTAATGATCTTCGCGATAGTTGGTTTGTTGGAATTGATGACACAGAAGTAACTGTGATTTGGATAGGACGTGACAATAATGGAAGAACTAAATTAACAGGTACTAATGGCGCATTAACTCTATATAATTTGTATTTAGATCATAAAAATCCTACTCCTTTACATTTAGAACTACCTAGTGGTATTAAGAATATACCTATAGATAATTGTGGTAACTTTACATTACATGATAGCAAAAATACTGATTGTCAGGTTTTGCCAGTGTGGGTGAATGATTGGCAATTATTATTTCAGTCATTAAAAGAATCAAAAATAATCTCATATAATCAGCAATCGATAAATATCGTAGAAGAACAAGGTACTCGCAATACAAATGAGTAGATAAATAATTTTTACTATAAATAATTGTTAATTGTTTGGAAAAATAGAAGTACGATTTATGCAATAACATTCAATGATACTTTACGTCACTTTTATTCTATTTTAATATTGTTGATTGATAACATTATATTTAAATATTTCCTAATAAAATACAATTTATTTATATAGTAAATATTTATAAATTGTAAATAATGTCGTTGTATATAACATATATTTGGTAATTATATAAATTTTTTAATGGATTAATTTTTTATAAAATTAAATATGCTCAAATTATAAATTGATTAATTAATTATTACAAAACGAATTATAATGTTTTTCTTTGATATAAAAGGTTAGTAATTATGAATAATGATGCAAAATTTCCTATACAATTGACTGATTTTGCAGCCAGCAAAGTAAAGTATTTCACTGAAAGTGAAATACTTAATAATAATTCACATTTAAAATTGCGCGTATATATTATAGGAGGAGGTTGTAGTGGGTTTCAATATGGTTTTATTTTAGATGATAAAATTTCTAGCGATGATTGTATTATAGAAAATAACGGTGCTACTTTAGTAATAGATCCTATGAGCCTGCAATATTTGTTTGGAGGTATTATAGATTATTATGAAGGATTAGAAGGGTCTCGATTTGTTGTAATAAATCCAAATGCCAAAAATACTTGTAGTTGCGGTTCTTCTTTCAGTGTATAAATAGTCAAAAATGTTATATTTTACTATAATTATGTTCATCAAATATTATTATATTAAAGTTTGTATCATATATATACATCGTGTTTTGTATAGTATACACTTCAAGTATTGAAAGTTGTTACTGCGACTACTCTATATAGTGAGTGAATATTGCGTTTTGTTGCAAAAGATTGTGTAATGTCATGATACTCAATGCTGGTACTGTTATCGATTTTTTATGGCCAAGTTGTGTAATTTTTAAATGTCTTATTTGCAAACGAATAATTCATTTATTAATTATAAAATTTGCAGAACATCTAGGAATGATAAGAATTTTATTCTAAAAATAAAAATAAGCATATAAATAATTACTTATTTAACTAATAATTCGCCATGATCATAGAAAAATTTTAAACCGTGAAAAATTAAATGTATAATTTGGATTGATATGTGAGAGTGAATTATATTTTTGTAACTGGTGGAGTAGTATCATCTTTGGGTAAGGGCGTTGCTACAGCATCTTTGGCTGCAGTTTTAGAAGCTCGTGGTCTCAGTGTAACTATAATAAAATTAGATCCTTACATCAATATGGACCCTGGTACAATTAGTCCCGTGCAACATGGAGAAGTGTTTATTACTGAAGATGGAGCAGAGACCGATTTAGACTTAGGGCATTATGAACGTTTTATTCGCACTAAAATGAGACATCATAATAACTTTACTGCTGGTAAAATTTATGCTGATGTTTTGCGAAAAGAGCGTCGTGGAGATTATTTAGGCGCTACGATACAGATTATTCCTCATGTCACTGACACTATAAAGAAATGGCTTATAGCAGGTGCTTCTGGCCACAATGTACTATTAGTGGAAATAGGTGGCACAGTAGGTGATATTGAATCATTACCCTTTTTAGAAGCTATTAGGCAAATGGTAATGGAAGTAAATAGAGAACAAACTTTATACATACATCTGACATTAGTGCCTTTTATTGCAGTATCTGGAGAACTAAAAACTAAACCAACACAACATTCAGTAAAAGAATTGCTTTCTATTGGTATTCAACCTGACATTTTAATTTGTAGATCTGATCGAGTAATCAGTAATAGTGAACGAAAAAAAATTTCTTTGTTTTGCAATGTACCTAAACAAGCGATAATTGCTCTGCAAGATGTAGATTCAATTTATAAAATACCTGCTTTACTTAAAGATCAAGGATTAGATAATTATATTTGTAAACGTTTTAATTTAAATTGTCCTGAGGCAAATCTATCAGATTGGGAGGAAGTAATTTATTATCAAGAACATCCGATAGGAGAAGTGACTGTTGGTATGGTAGGTAAATATATTGAATTGGTAGATGCTTACAAATCAGTGACAGAAGCATTAAAGCATGCTGGAATAAAAAATCGTTTTATTGTTAATATTCGTCTTATTAACTCCCAAGATGTGGAAAAATTAGGTATAGAAAAAACACTGAAGGATTTAGATGCTATTTTAGTGCCTGGAGGATTTGGTTATCGTGGAGTGGAAGGAAAAATTTTATCCGCACAATATGCTCGAGAAAACAATATACCGTATTTTGGAATTTGTTTGGGCATGCAAGTAGCATTGATCGAATTTGCTCGCCATGTTGCTGGAATGCCTGAGGCCAATTCTACAGAATTTGTCACTAATTGTAAATGCCCAGTAATAGCTTTAATAACTGAGTGTAAAGATGAGAATGGTATGTTTATAACACACAATAATAATGCTAATTTGGGTGGTACTATGCGCTTAGGTAATCAAGCGTGTTATTTAATTAAGGGAAGTTTAACGCATCAAATATATGGCAAAAGTACTATATTAGAACGTCATCGACACCGTTATGAAGTAAACAACATGTTATTAAAACATATAACACATGCTGGATTAAGTTGTGTTGGTTTTTCTGAAAAAAATAATTTAGTAGAAGTAATTGAATATCCAAATCATCCATGGTTTATAGGTAGTCAGTTCCACCCTGAATTTAATTCCACACCTCGTGAAGGTCATCCTTTATTTATAGGTTTTATAAAAGCTGCAATAGAATATCAACTTCGTCATAATAAATTAATTTAGTACATACGAGTCAATGTTTATGATATTATTTTTGGGTTCGTATGAAAATCAAGATTAATTCATAAAGGAAATAAAAATGCCTAAGATTTTGAATATTGTTGGACGTGAAGTTATTGATTCTCGTGGTAATCCAACAGTAGAGACCGAAGTATATATTAAAAGTGGTTCTAGATTAGCATCTGTTCCGTCTGGAGCATCTGTTGGTTCTCAAGAAGCTTTAGAGTTAAGAGATAATAATATCAATCGGTTTTTTGGAAAAGGAGTAACAAAAGCGGTCAACGCTGTAAATGGACCCATTCATAAAGCATTAATAGGTATGGATGTAACGCAACAACGTGTTATTGATACTATTATGATTGATTTGGATGGAACCAGTAATAAATCAAAATTTGGTGCTAATGCTATCTTGAGTGTTTCTTTAGCAGTTGCAAAAGCAGCTTCGGCATTTAAAAATGTTCCATTATATCAGCATATTTCTGATTTGTATGATGCGCCAAAAAATACATTTGTTATACCGCTCCCTATGATGAATATTATTAATGGTGGTAAGCATGCTGATAATAATTTAGATATTCAGGAATTTATGATTATCCCGATTGGAGCAAAAACCATCAAAGAAGCAATTCAGATGGGATCTGAAATATCACATAATTTAAAAGTAATATTAAATAATAAAGGAATATCCACGCAATTAGGCGACGAAGGTGGATATGCTCCTAATCTTAATTCTCATGCCACTGCATTAGAATTAATAAAAGAATCTATAGAACAGTCCGGTTATATTTTAAAAGAAGATATTGTCCTAGCAATAGATTGTGCTGCATCTGAATTATTTGATACATCCACCAACAAGTATAACATAAAAAGTGAAAAAAAGTTTTTTACTTCTGAAGAATTTACTTATTATTTATCGTCATTAGCACAAAAATACTCGATAGTTTCTATTGAAGATGGACAGAGCGAATACGATTGGGATGGATTTGCTTACCAAACCAAAGTTCTGGGTAATAAAATTCAACTAATAGGAGATGACTTGTTTGTAACTAATATCAATTTATTACAAATCGGTATTAATCGAAATATTGCAAATTCTATTTTAATTAAATGCAATCAGATAGGGTCTTTAACTGAAACACTAGATACGATTAGAGTAGCTAAAAATGCAGGTTACGGTACAATTATTTCACATCGTTCCGGAGAAACTGAAGATACAAGCATTGCTGACATAGCCGTAGGTACCTCTTCAGGTCAAATAAAAACTGGACCTGTACGTTGTTCTGAACGAGTAGCTAAATACAATCAACTAATTCGTATAGAAGAAATGTTAGGAAAAAAGGGAGTATTGTATAGATTCAAAAGTAAACTTATGTCATAGTTGATGCTGTAATTCAGTATATTATATATATAAAAAAAATAGACAAAAGAATATTTTTTATAGAAAAATTAAAAGATGAAACAATTTGTATATTCTATATGAACATAGAGCATTAGTTAAAAAGTAATTAATTTACGTGTTTTTGATGTGATCTAAACAATAATTTATATAAATATATATACGAGTAATATAGTTAATTCTTAATGTGTCTTTTGTGTATTGTGTTGTAAACTGTTTCTTATTAATTTCAAAAAATGAATAATTGATTATACTGCATATATTTTACATTGCTACTATAATAACAGATTTTTTGAAGTATGTGCGTTTTATGTTTTATTGCAGTTTATATTGTTTTAATATAACAAGAAATAATTTTCAAAAAGTATTTTTTTTAATAAGATCTAAAAAATTTTTAAAATTAAGTTTGTTTATATACATTAGTAATTCGTATTGTTTAATACCCAGATAAATTGGGTTATATAGGCATATCAATATTTTAAAAAGATGCACATCCTTATCAAATTGTAAGATTTGTTATTTGTGCAACAAATTAAGTAGTTTAATTTAATGATAAAAAAAACAGCACATAACGAAATAACACCGTTAACTTCGGAACAGTTAGATTATATTCGATCATTTTTAGTTACTTTGTCCAGTTCTCAACTGATTTGGATATCTGGATATTTATGGGGATTGGCAAGTGTTGCAGAAACTAATAAAATAACTGATTTTTCTGAAAACACTAAAATAGAAGGTGTTTGTCTTAATAAAACAATTACCTTAATATCTGCTTCTCAAACTGGAAATGCACGTCAATTAGCTGAGAAATTACGCGATGATATTCATGCAATTAATATGGATGTCATGTTGTTCAATGCTGGAGATTACAAATTTAAGAAGATTTCTAAAGAAACATTATTAATTATTATTACTTCTACTTATGGAGAGGGAGAACCTCCAGAAGAAGCAATTGCGTTATACAGGTATTTATTTTCCAATAAAGCAGTTAAAATGCCAAATACTCATTTTGCGGTATTTAGTTTTGGAGATCGGTCATATGAATATTTTGCTAAAGCTGGCAAAGATTTTGATCACCGATTAGAAGAGCTTGGAGCGCATCGATTATGCGATCGAGTCGACGTCGATATCGATTTTACAGAAGAAGCTAATGTATGGAGAAAAAAAATAGTTTTTTTATTAAAAAATAAAAGAATATCTACTTCCATATTTAATCAAAATAATAAAAGTTGTAATCTTAAACAAGTAAATCACACTGTATATAATAAAGAATATCCATTAATTGCTTGTTTATCAACCCGATACAAAATTACTAGTCGTGATTCACTTAAAGATGTGCATCATTTAGAGATAGATCTTGCTGATTCTGATTTACATTATCAACCAGGAGATGCGTTAGGAGTGTGGTATGAAAATGATCCTAATCTTATTAATGAGTTACTAGAATTATTAAGATTTAAAGGAACAGAACAAGTACGGGTTCAAGAAGCACCAATGTCTCTTAGTGAAGCATTACAGAAACATTACGAATTAACTCATAATACTTCCTTTGTTGTAAAAAATATAGCCACTATTACTCAAGATAAAATGTTGTTGGATTTATTCTGCAATTCAGAAAAATTAAATAAATTTATTTTAACTACGCCTATTATTGAAATGATGCATCGTGTATCAATTGCAATAACTCCGCAAGAGTTATTGCAAGTATTACGCCCTATGAAACCCCGATTCTATTCTATTTCTTCCGCTCAATCAGAGGTAGGAGATGAAGTACATATTACTGTAAGTGTAGTACGTTATAAGACAAATAAACGTTTTAGAACAGGTGGTGCTAGTGGTTATTTAGTAGATCGCATAAAAGAAAATGAAAAAATACGTATTTTTATTGAACCTAATAATAATTTTAGACTACCAAAAAATTCTAATGTTCCAGTAATTATGATTGGAGCCGGAACAGGTATTGCTCCGTTTCGTGCTTTTATGCAACAAAGATCTGCAGACAGTGCATCAGGAAAAAACTGGTTATTTTTTGGAAATTTAAGATTTACAGATGATTTTCTTTATCAAATTGAATGGCAACGTTATTTCAGAGATGGTTTATTAACCAAAATTGATACAGCTTGGTCCAGAGATCAAAATGATAAGATTTATGTACAAAACAAATTATTAAAGAATAGCGTAGAGCTTTGGTCATGGATTCAAGAAGGAGCTCATATTTATGTATGTGGCGATGCTAAACATATGGCTCAAGATGTAAATAAGGCTTTAGTTATGTTAGCATCTAAACACGGGAGTATGGATTTAGATAAAGCGGATGAATTTTGGCATAACATGCGGATACAACATCGTTATCAGAGAGATATTTACTAATGAACAAAAAATATAATAATAACAATGATCAAAGTATACCGTTATTATCCGATAATGAGCGAATCAAACAAGAAAGTAACTTTCTAAGAGGCACTATTGCTCAAAATTTAGATAATAATTTAACCGGTGGATTTAATACAGAAGATGCTCAATTAATCAGATTTCATGGAATGTATCAACAGGATGATCGCGATGTACGTGTAGAACGAGCAAATCAAAAATTAGAACCACTAATCAATATGATGTTACGTTGTCGTTTACCGGGTGGCGTGATTATGCCGACACAATGGTTGGCTATCGATGATTTTTCAGAAAAATATACTTTATATGGCACGATACGTCTTACTACTCGACAAACCTTTCAACTACATGGTTTATTAAAACCTAACTTGAAAAATGTGCATCGTTTATTGAATCAATTGGGATTAGATTCTATAGCTACTGCTGGAGATGTAAATCGTAATGTAATATGCACGGCTAATCCTATGGAATCAACATTACATTATCAGGTATGGGAATTGGCGAAAAGTATTTCTTCATATTTACTGCCGAAATCCAATGCATATGCAGAAATTTGGTTAGGTTCAAAAAAAACAGAATCTACAGATTCTGAGCCAATTTTAAGCGCTACTTATTTACCCCGTAAATTTAAAATAGCAATTGCGATACCACCTATAAATGATGTAGATGTTCATGCTAATGATCTTAGTTTTATTGCTATCAGAAGCGAAAACACTGATCAAATAATTGGTTTTAATGTATTAGTAGGCGGAGGATTAGCGATGACTTACGGAGATATTACCACATATCCTCGTAAAGCTAGCGCATTTGGATATATTTCTAAAAAAGATGTTTTAAAAATTGCAGAAGCAGTAGTTACAATACAAAGAGACTGGGGAGATAGATCTGATCGTAGACATGCTAAAACAAAGTATACTTTGACTCGAGTTGGAGTGACAACATTTAAATCAGAAGTTGAACGTCGTTCTGGAGTAAAATTTCATCCAATTCATCCTTATGTATTCACGGATAGAGGAGATCGATTTGGATGGGTACAGGGTATTGATGATTATTGGCATCTTACTCTATTTATAGAAAACGGCAGAATATCAAATAATGATCCCCATAAGCTGTTAAAACGTGGGATTGCAGAAGTTGCACAAATACATTCAGGTTCTTTTAGATTGACTGCAAATCAAAATTTAATTATTTCTGGAGTATCTAAGGACAATAAATTAATGGTTGAAAGTACATTGAGAAAATATGGTGTAATCAATGATGATATTACGCCGCAACGAAAAGCATCTATGGCGTGTGTAGCGTTTCCTACTTGTCCATTGGCGATGGCAGAAGCAGAACGATTTTTACCAAAATTTGTTACTAAGATAGAAAATATCATGTCAAAATATAGATTAGAAAAAGATGCTATTATTTTACGAGTAACAGGTTGTCCTAACAGTTGTGCTCGAGCGATGTTATCAGAAATTGGATTAACAGGAAGATCAATTGGGCGTTATAATCTTTATTTAGGAGGTAATAATATCGGTACGCGTATTCCTCGATTGTACAAAGAAAATATCACGGAAAATGATATTTTAAATATTCTCGATATGACTATTAGTCGTTGGGCACAAGAGAGAAATAATCAAGAATCTTATGGAGATTATGTAGTAAGATCTGGGATAGTTAATGCCGTTATAAATTCTGAAAAAGATTTTTATGAATAAACTATTAAACGTTATTAATCATTGCTGGACTTTTGCAGAACTCAATTCACTAAACATTAATGAACAAAAATTGATTTTAGCTAAAATAAATCAATATTTAGAATCTTTAAATACGGTAGATAGGTTCACATGGGCTATAGAATATTTACCTAAACAAGCAATATTGTCTTCGAGTTTTGGTATTCAATCGTCAGTCAGTTTACATTTAACCACTCATTATTATCCTAATATTCCGATTATTTTAATTGATACTGGTTATTTATTTCCAGAAACATATCGATTTATCGATCGATTAACAGAAAAAATGCGATTAAATTTACATGTATTTTCTCCGAATCAATCTGCAGCATGGCAAGAAGCACGATATGGTAAATTATGGACACAGGGTATAAAAGGAATCCAACAATACAATTCTATTAACAAAGTTGAACCTATGCATCGTGCTCTAAGGACGCTGAAAGCGGAAACATGGATTGCAGGCTTAAGGAGACATCAATCAAATAGTCGTAAAAAATTGCCAATAATAACCATTCAAAATGGAATTTTTAAATTCCTACCTATCATTGATTGGAATTCTCTTCAGATTCATAGATACATTGAAAAACATTCTTTGGAATATCATCCATTGTGGCAACAAGGTTATGTATCAATAGGAGATGTACATACTAGCAGAAAATGGGAACCTGGTATGAAAGAAGAAGATACACGTTTTTTTGGACTACAACGTGAATGTGGTTTACATATTATTGAGTGAATTTATTATTTATATGAAATATTTATGTGATTAAACTTTATTTGTATTACTATATGATAATATCCTCCAGGACAATATGGGTAGTTGTCAACAGTATACTGTTGAATAGTATGTGTTCTCATATTTTAGTCATTATTAAAATATCTTAGTATATATGTTTATAATTGTAGAGCATGAAATTTAAAAAAATGAAAAATATGAACTATTATTCATAATTATAATTTTTGTGATTGTATAATTATATTATATGTACATTAAAAATTTTTTAATATTTATTATTACTTAAGCATCACATAATACTATGGAATATTTACCAATATTTATTGATCTCAAAAATAGGCCAGTGTTAGTAGTTGGGGGAGGTACTGTTGCTGCGCGCAAAATACAAATGCTACAAAGAGCGGGCGCTGCTATTACAATAGTAGCGCCCGCTCTTTGTACAGAATTAAAAAAGTTTTTAATTACGCAAAATATCAGTTGGATTAGTAAAAATTTTCAACCTATTATGTTAGATAAAGTAATTTTAGTAATTGTAGCAACCAATGATTCTAAATTAAATACTTTAATATACCAAAATGCTGAAAAACATAATATTTTAATAAATACTGTGGATGACAAGAATAAATGTTCATTTATTTTTCCTGCTATTGTCGATCGTAATCCTATTTTAATAGGAATTTCTTCTTGTGGAAAAGCACCTATTTTAGTGCGTATTTTACGTGAAAAACTTGAATTGTTATTACCACAGTCTCTTGGATTCGTAGCAAAGTTGGCAGGAGCATGGCGTAATCAAGTAAAACAGCATATTATAGATACAGTACTCAGGCGTCAGTTTTGGGAGAAAATATTTTATAATGGGCACGTTGCTACCTTAATAGAACGAGGTCGCCCTAAAGAAGCCAATAAAGTTTTTAACTATGCGCTTAACAATTCTGGAAATAATAAGAATAATAAAAAAGGTCATGTTACGTTAGTAGGAGCGGGGCCCGGAGATATAGGATTGTTAACTATCAGAGGATTGCAAGTAATACAACAAGCAGATATTATACTATATGATTATTTAATAAATTCAGATATTTTAGATTTAGCCCGGCGCGATGCCGATAAAATTTGTGTTGGAAAACGTGTTGGAAATCGTCTAATTTCTCAAAAAAAACTCAATCAATTTATAGTACAATTAGCACGACAAGGAAATAAAGTCGTTAGATTGAAAGGAGGAGATCCATTTATTTTTGGACGGGGCGGAGAGGAATTACAAGCAATATCAGAAGCAGGTATTTCTTTTCAAGTAGTTCCTGGTATTACAGCAGGAATCGGTGTTGCGGCTTATTCTGGCATTCCTTTAACTCATAGAAAATATGCTCATAGCGTTATTTTTATTACAGGACACAATACAAGTGGCAATAATCAATTTAATTGGAACAGTTTATCAAACAATCAACAGACATTAGTAATTTACATGGGTAAGATTAATGCCATAAGTATTAGGAATAATCTCATCATTCATGGGCGAGATATGCATACTCCCGTAGCCGTAATTAGTCGAGGGACATATCAAGATCAAAAAATTTTAATTGGGACCTTAATTGAATTAGAAAAATTGGCACAAATGGCTGATTATCCCGCTTTGTTAGTTATTGGCGATGTCGTGTCATTGCATAGTAAAATCAATTGGTTTGGTCAAAAAGCATTGAATTACTATCCTATTGATTCAATTATTAATTTGATATAAGTTAAAAGGACAATATATGATCCACAATAGAAAGCATGTTACTTATTTTCATAGATTAGAGTCAGAGAGTATCTATATTATTCGTGAAGTAGTTGCTGAGTTTCAAAAACCAGTCATGCTATATTCTATTGGTAAGGATTCTTCAGTAATGTTACATTTAGCTCGAAAAGCATTTTATCCTAGCACATTACCTTTTCCCTTATTACATATAGATACTGGTTGGAAATTTCATGAAATGTATGTATTTCGAGACAATACCGCTAAATCTTATGATTTAGAGTTATTAGTGCATAAAAATCCAGAAGGAATATCTATGGGAATCAACCCATTTATTCATGGTAGCGCTAAACATACAGATATTATGAAAACGGAAGGATTGAAGCAAGCATTACATCAATATAACTTCGATGCAGCTTTCGGAGGTGCTCGCCGTGATGAAGAAAAAGTTAGGTCTAAAGAACGAATTTATTCGTTTCGAGATAAATTTCATTGTTGGAATCCTAGAAAACAACGTCCGGAATTATGGCATAATTATAATGGAAAAATTAATAAAGGAGAAAGCATTCGTGTATTTCCTTTATCCAATTGGACAGAACTAGATATTTGGCAGTATATTTTTTTTGAAAAAATTGATATAGTATCATTATACTTAGCCAAAAATCGACCTGTAATTTACAGAAATGGTAATTTGATTATGGTGGATGACGATCGCATCAATCTTACATCTGAAGAAACTGTAGAAACACGTATGGTACGATTTCGTACGTTGGGATGTTGGCCATTAACCGGAGCGATTGAATCTCAAGCAGAGACATTACCTACAATAATTGAAGAAATGTTAATATCTAAGAAAAGTGAGCGTCAAGGTCGAATCATTGATTTTGATCAATCCGGATCTATGGAAAATAAAAAACGCCAAGGTTATTTCTAAAGGATCATTATGATTAGCACCATAGAGCAGGAAATTATCGATCATGGAGGAATTGAAAATTATCTATATGCGCAACAACATAAAATGTTGTTGCGCTTTCTTACATGTGGTAGCGTAGACGATGGTAAAAGTACCTTGATAGGACGGTTGTTACATGATTCTTATCAAATTTATGATGATCAGTTATCTATTCTTCATACGGATAGCAAAAAAATTGGTACTCAAAAAAATAAATTAGACTTAGCATTGCTGGTAGATGGATTACAATCGGAACGTGCACAAGGCATTACTATAGATGTTGCTTATCGTTATTTTTTTACTAAAAAACGTAAATTTATCATTGCTGATACTCCAGGACATATAGAATATACAAAAAATATGGTTACTGGTGCTTCTACTAGCGAATTGGCTATTTTATTAGTTGATGCTCGTAAAGGAATACAGAGTCAAACTAAAAGGCATTGGTTTATCACTGTACTTCTAGGTATTCAGTATATTATAGTGGCAATCAATAAAATGGATTTAATAAATTATAATCAAAAAATATTTCAAAAAATTAGTAAAGAATATTTAGAATTTACTAAGAAACATTTATCGACTGAGATATATACAACATTTATTCCGATATCCGCTGTAGACGGAGATAACGTTACAACATTATCCACGAATATGAAGTGGTACAACGGACCCACATTGTTGGAAATGTTAGAAGATATCCAGATTAATGATTCCTTGCACTTCGAGCAGAAAGAATTACGTTTTCCAGTACAGTATGTAATTCGTCATAATTTAGATTTCAGAGGCTATGTTGGCACTATTGCTTCTGGTAGTATGCATGTTGGACAACGTATTAATGTTTTTCCTTCAAATACTACTTCTACTATTAAACGTATTATTAAATTTAATGCGGATCAAACACATGCTGGGGCTAAAGAGGCAATCGCTATAACTTTGGAACATGATCTTGACGTTAGTCGCGGAGATATGATAATTGATTCTCATGCCACTATTACACCGGTTCAGAGCGCCTTGGTAGATGTGGTATGGATGAAAAAAGAAGCATTAAAAAAAAACCAATATTTTAATGTTAAGATTGCTACTAAAGTTATAAGAGCGCAGGTAAAAAATATAGAATACCAAATAGATGTTAATACCTTGCAATCTCAAAAGACAAACACAATTTCACTCAATGGAATTGGACTAGTAAGGTTGTTATTCGATGAGCCACTGATACTAGATCAATATTCTCGTTACCCAACAACTGGTAGCATGATATTTATTGATTTATTAACCAATGAAACTGTAGGAGCTGGAATGGTTCGCACCCCTATCGCACGTCATAAGTTTAAGCATAATAAAAATTATAGTGAATTTGAATTGGCATTACATGAATTTATTCGTTTTCATTTTCCTCATTGGAATATCCAAGACTTATCATGATGACAATTATATTATGATTCATAAAAATATCAATCGTATATCCAACAAGAATATTTTTTGGAACACCTGTTATATAACACAACAAGATCGTGAGCTTTTACATAAACATCGGGCTATATTATTATGGTTTACAGGGCTATCAGGATCTGGTAAGTCAATTTTAGCTAATGTTTTAGAAACAAAATTACATCATAGAAATATCAGCACATATATGTTAGATGGAGACAATGTCCGACATGGATTGTGTCGGGATTTAGGATTTAGTGATCATGATCGACATGAAAATATACGTCGAGTAGGAGAAACAGCGCGATTGCTAGTTGATGCTGGTGTAGTGGTATTGGCTACTTTTATTTCTCCTTATTATCGTGAGCGTCAAATGGTACGTAACATGTTTCCTATCAATCATTTTATTGAAATATTTGTTGATACACCCTTTCGTGTGTGTGAACAACGCGATTCAAAAGGTTTGTACAAAAGAGCTAGAGCAGGTGAAATAGAAAATTTTACTGGTATAAGTTCTCCTTACGAACGACCAAAAAAACCAGATATATATTTAGATGGTCAAAAATCGATCATAGAGTTAATTAATCAAATATTGCGATCATCGTGTATTGAACATTTGTTTAAAATAGACTTATCTATCTAATAGATAAGTAATATAAATTTATATACTTAATAGTTTGTATGATTAAGCATATTCTATGGTGATTAGATTTTATCTTTAATAAAGACTATTTTGTTTTAATAGCAACAGTTTTATACTTTATAATTAAAATAAATCTTTTAAAAAAGAAATACTCTTTTATAATAAAATCATAATAGTTTACGATGATTTTTAAACCAGTTATTCTAACATGCATTATAAGTTTATATCAATAACTACAATTATATATTTAATGGACCATAATTACCTATTTAATAGATATTTATTCATTATCGGTAACAGCGAGTTGACTATATGGTGAATATAATCGATTAAATCAACATAAAATATAATGAATTGGCGAAAAAATGAACAAGTTGAATTGTATATTGGTGGCATTGTTGACTTGGTTACAATACTCACTTTGGTTAGGAAAAAATGGTATTTGTGATTTAATAAATATTCATAATGCAATTACATTATATAAAAATATTAATAATATTGATCAACTGAAGGTTCGTAACAATCAATTATTGTATGAAATTTATGATTTACTTCACGGATATGAAGCAATTGAAGAACGATCAAGATATGATCTTGGTATGATTAAACTCGGTGAAACTTTTTATTTAATAACATTGTGATAGCAATATCAATTAAATAAAGTTCAACGATGGTTTAATTATTTTGATATATGTAAGTGTTTATACTAAATATGTTGTTGAAAAAAAAAATTCCATACATTACTGCTATCCTGCCAGCAGCAGGAACTGGAAAACGCATGAAAAGTTTATTGCCGAAACAATACTGCACCATAGGTGATAAAACTTTGCTTGAACATTCCATGAACGCCTTGTTATGTCAATCATGTATTCGTCATTGCATCGTAGTAATTAATGCACGTGATCGTTGGTTTCGTCAATTATCTATTTCTTACGATCCTAGAGTTAGTGTAGTTGTTGGAGGACACACACGAGCTGATTCAGTTATGGCTGGATTGCAGCATGTAAAAAAATCAGTTTGGGTTATTGTACATGACGCGGTGCGTCCTTGTTTACATCATGAAGATTTGTTACGGCTTTTTGAGATCACAAAATTTTCTCAAGTAGGTGGCATTTTGGCAATACCAATTTGTAATACTATTAAACGAACTTACTGTGGGACTAATTTTATAAGATATACTGTAGATCGTGAAAATTTATGGCATGCTTTAACTCCACAGTTGTTTAATTATGATCTTTTAAAATATTGTCTTGAAAAAGCTTTAAAAAATAGAGTGACTGTTACTGATGAAGCATCAGCTGTAGAATATTGTGGATATAAATCTATTGTGATACACGGTCGTTCTGACAATATAAAAGTTACCCATCAAAATGATTTAAAATTAGCTAACTTTTATTTATCTAAATTATATAAAGAAACTTAACAAGGATTGTAAGCATGTTACGTATTGGTTATGGGTTTGATGTGCACCAATTTGGAGGATGTCGGCCGCTTACCATTGGGGGGGTAAGTATCCCCTTTATGAAAGGAATTAAAGCGCATTCTGATGGCGATGTAATGATGCATTCGCTAATCGATGCTTTATTGGGAGCTGCTTGTTATGGTGATATTGGGTCGATGTTTCCGGATACTGATGCTAAATATAATAATATAGATAGTCGAAAATTGTTACGAATTGCTTGGAAAAAAATTACCATGCAAGGATTCTTATTAGAAAATATAGATATTACCGTAATCCTACAAATCCCAAGGATAAACACATATATTTATCAGATGAAACATCATTTATCTCAAGACTTAAATTGTTCAGTAACTAGTATTAATATAAAAGCCACTACGACTGACACACTGGGATATATCGGCCGATCTGAAGGTATTGCGTGTATAGCAGTCGTGTTATTAACACGTTAAATATTTTATTAAAATAATAAAATACGTATATTTCTATTTCATAGTTTACATATAAATCTATCGATACGATAGATTTATCTAAGAATTATTTTAATTATTATTACGGTTATCATGATGTGTGACTAACTCTATCTAAATTGATACACAAAATGTATGTGATATTCTGATATTTACTATCTATTAGCAAATTACTATAACCAGTATCATCAGATTTTATATAAAAACGAGGATATATATTATCGTATGGCATTTATATTTGACATGTATATTGAATATAAACATTAATGATTTATAAAAAATACGAAATTATTCCAGTTTTATAAGATACTTATTTATTTTTTTATATATACTATACACTAGTGATTTTTTTCTATAAGACAAAAAATGTGTAGATATTAAAAATATATAATAATGATTTTAAAAAATTACTAAAAATAATTCTATTGTTGTGTGTATTAAGTAAGTATTATATACTTGGCTACCAATACGATGTATTGGAATGTATGTTAAATTTATGAGTTATTTATTTGATTATATAAAATGTGTTTAATATTAATGTCGAGTGCATATGTGTTATTCGTATATTGTATGATTCTTAAAAAAATAAATTATCAATAGAAAATAAGCAGGGAGCAGAGGAGTTTAGCACATCTATTATGCTAATAGATAGCAGATCGATAATTTATATAATAGTAGTTCTTGTATTTATAGAGGGATGTTCTAGTGATAAGATCCATAGATACCACAGTAAATGCGCGTCACAATCCCTGAATTCTGACGTTACTATCTATATGTCTCAAGATAAAAAAACAAATATACGGTATCCACAGAAAATACCTTCTGTTGCTACCATTCATAAGTACAATCATACAAATTATAGTTCTTATCGCAAGTCTACATATACAGTAAAATCGGGCGATACTTTGTTTTATATTGCTTGGATTACGGGAAATAATTGTTTAAATTTAGCAAAAATCAATAATATTAAAGATGCAAATGTATTGAAAGTAGATCAAGTTTTAATAGTACATCGTAATACAATGTGGTTGTATTTTGAAAAATTCTTAAAAGAAATTTTTATTCCTTTTAATAGCGGCAATCATGCTTTTAAAAAAATGTTATTTTTTGTTAAAAAACAATTGTTTTGTTCTAGGACGTATAACAATACTTATTCTAATATGGACATGTCTTATAATACGATTTCTAGTTCAACAACGTCAGACTTAGTAACAATCAAGGACTGGTATTGGCCAACAAATGGTATTATTATTAATACTTTTTCTGATTCTGAAAGAGGTAATAAAGGAATTGATATATCCGGCGCTTTAGGTCAGCCTATCTTGGCTACCGCTAATGGAAAAGTAGTATATATTGGGAATACATTGAAAGGATACGGTAACTTGATTATTCTCAAGCATGATAATAACTATCTTAGCGCTTATGCGCACAACGATATGATTTTGGTTAATGAACAGCAAACAGTTAAGATGGGCGACAAGATCGCAACCATGGGTAACAGCGGGACTAATGAAGTAAAATTACATTTTGAAATCAGATATAAAGGAAAATCTGTAGATCCTTTATTTTATCTCCAACATAGGTAATTTAAATTGATTAAAAATTAATATTTTATTTCGGATATACGAAAATATTATATTTGTACAAATAAATATTACTTTTTATGATTGAATTGATCAAATAATTATTTGAAATATTTTAGTTTAAATAATTTTGGTCAGTTATTAACGTAAAAATACATGTGCATGATTTTATATGTTATTTTTCAGGTATCTACATTACATGTAAATCTATTGATATACGTTAATCATGCAAGAAAGATCATCTTTGTTTGATTTTATGAAATATAGTATTGAGCTACATAATAATGTTTTTATGCGACTACGACATTAATCAAAACAATAAAATTTATCGCAATTTGAGTACGGCAATAAAGTTATGGTAACTGTGAAAAATTGCATTATATTTTGTTCATGTTGTTGCAAAAAAAATATGTTTAAAATGATAATGATATTTGAAGAATATTGTATTAAAAGTGTTAATGTACTTTGATACTTCTGATTTATTTCAAAATAACATTGGAATACATATCTATACATATGCTAATGAAATGTTGTTAGAAACAATATTTAATAAACACAAACGTACATTATTAACCAAAAAAATTACATCCATTTTTTAAAATTATCTATGGAAATAGTTTGATACCTTACTTAAATACTTATCATTATTATAGATAAACATAAAAAATTATTTATAAAAATTTTAAATTTTGTACTTTTTTGAAATTTATTTGTAAAATAGTAAATTATTGTATTATTAGTAATAATTAGTGATGTTTATGTAAAAAATGAATTTTTATATATTTTAAATATACATAATATTCTGTGATTTTGATTTCTATCTTTTCGAAAATTGTTTATAATACATAGTCATACAAGTTATATATATGGAATTTTATTCCATGATGGAATCTATATGTACAAAAATATTGATGATATTCGTCAAGAATTTCTTAATTTTTTTAAAAAAAAAGGACATGAAATTGTTTCAAGCAGTACTTTGATTCCTAATAGTGATCGAACATTATTATTTACTAACTCCGGTATGAATCAGTTTAAAAATATATTTTTAGGAATTGATAAGCCATTATTTAAACGTGTTGCTACTGCGCAACGTTGTGTACGTGCTGGAGGTAAACATAATGATTTAAATAATGTTGGATATACTGAGAGACATTTAACATTTTTTGAGATGTTAGGTAATTTTAGTTTTGGAGATTATTTTAAAAATGAGGCTATTCAGTTTGCTTGGGAGTTATTGACTGACGTTAATTGGTTCAATTTATCTAAAAATAAATTATGGGTAACAGTGCATAATTGCGATGGTGAATCTTATAATATTTGGTCAAAGAAAATAGATATTCCTAATGAACATATTGTTAGAATTGGTAACAATACAAATGATTTTTGTGATTCTGATAATTTTTGGCAAATGGGAAATATCGGGCCTTGTGGACCTTGTTCAGAAATATTTTATGATCGTGGTGATCGATTTCAAGGGGGGCCTCCTGGCAGTTTAGAAGAATTTGGGGAAAGATATGTTGAAATTTGGAATTTAGTATTTATGCAGTTTGATCGTCAAGAAAGTGGTCATCTTTTATCGCTCCCTATGTTATCAGTAGATACTGGAATGGGTTTGGAACGTATTACTTCAATATTGCAGGGAGTAAATAGTAATTTTTCTATTGATGTATTTAGGAAATTAATATCTTCTATATCTCGAATCATGAAAATTAATGATATCTATATAAATAGATCTGTGTATGTGATTGCTGATCATATTCGTACATGTTCATTTTTAATCCAAGACGGAGTCCTTCCTGCTAATGAAGGACGTGGTTATGTATTACGCCGTATTATTCGTAGAGCTATTCTTCATGGAAAAAGATTAGGTGTAAATGATATTTTTTTTTACAAATTAGTTTCTCCTCTTATTAAATATATGCAGCATATAGCCGATACTTTACATGAAAAGAAAGATTTTATAGCAGAAATTTTACTTAGTGAAGAAAAATTATTTCAAGATACTTTAAAAAGAGGTTTAGAATTATTGGAAAAACAATTAATACGATTAAAAGGAAATTGTCTAAATGGTGAAATAGCATTTAATTTATATGATACTTATGGATTTCCATTGGAATTAACTCAAGACGTCTGTTTAAAACGTGGCATACACGTAGATCAAGCAGGATTTGATCAAGCTATGTTGACACAAAAAAAATATACGAAAGAATTAAATAAATGTGATATAAATTATGAAAAATTATCATTTTGTAATATATCAAGCATATTTGTTGGATACGATCAACTGATTTGTAAATCCCGAGTAATAGCATTGTTCCAAAACAATAAATCAATAAATAAAATTTATACAAAAGAAGAAGGAATAGTGATTCTGAATAATACTCCTTTTTATGGAGAATCTGGGGGCCAAATTGGAGATTGTGGTCAATTAAATACTATGTCCGGATTTTTTCAGGTTATTAATACAAAAAAATATGGACAAACAATAGGTCATTTAGGGATAGTTAATAGAGGGACTATTAGCGTGGGGGAGGAAATAGTCGCTCAAGTAGATCAACATAAAAGGAAATGTATTTCTTTAAATCACTCCGCTACGCATTTGCTACATGCTGCGTTGTCTCAAGTTCTCGGATCTCACGTTACGCAAAAAGGATCCTTGGTAAACGATCGATACTTACGGTTTGATTTTTATCATCATGCAACGATGACGACAACACAAATGAATACAGTAGAAAATATTGTAAATGAACAAATTTGGAAGAATACTCCTATTACAGTTGACATTATGCCAATAGAAGCAGCTAGAAATAGTGAAGCTGTAATATTGATAAATAAACAATATGATAAAGAAGTTCGTGTTCTAAAAATAGGAAATTTTTCTACTGAATTATGCGGAGGAACTCATGCTGAGCATACTGGAGAAATTGGTATATTTGTAATTACCAAAGAATGTAGTATTGCTGCTGGTATTAGACGTGTTGAAGCAGTAACTAATAACGTAGCATTATCTGTAATACATCAATATAAAATGTTACTTAGAAATATTTTTCAATCGACTCAAAGTGATGATAAGAATATATTAAGTAAAATATATGAATTTAAATGTCGTTATCAAAAATTAGAAAAAGAAATAGATTCTTTAAGAAATCAACAAATTATACAACAAAGTTTATCGTTCATTAAGGATATCTATTATATTAAAGATGTACGAATCTTAATTAAGCAGGTTGTCAACATGTCGCCAAAAACATTATTTAATATGACAGATTGTATTAAACATCAGTTAAAATCAGGAGTGATTGTTCTTATTAATCTCAATACAAACAACAAAATTAATTTAGTAGCAGCTGTAACTAAAGATTTAATAGAACGTAATCGTATAAATGCTTTATCTTTAGTTCAGTGTATCATCAATATCCTTGGTGGAAAAGGTGGAGGTAGACCTGATTTTGCTCAAGCCGGTATTAACAATATGGCAACTGCATCCAAAATATCTATTGAAGTAAATTCCTTATTACATAATATATTGTAAATAATTGCACAATTATATTAAAAGTTGTTTTAAAATAAAAAGTTATTAATGCGTTCTTAAAGTGGTGCGCTAAAATTTTACAAAAGCATAAATATCATATGCAGATGTTTATTTCATGTTGTTAGGAAATTTTAAAAACAGTAAAATTTAAGAAGTTCGGTTATTTGAATTTTTCAAGGAGTAAAGAATGCTTATTCTGACTCGACGAGTTGGTGAAACTCTCGTCATTGGAGATGAGGTTACAGTAACTGTATTAGGTATTAAAGGGAACCAAGTCCGTATTGGTGTAAATGCTCCCAAGGAGATATCTATACACCGAGAAGAAATTTATCAACGTATCAAAGCTGAAAAATTAGAACAGAATTTGTGCTAAATTTATTATTTTTTTTGAAATAAATTTCTAAACATAGTAATTTTATGATTAAAAAATTTAGTTGTAAATTACATAAAAACAACGTAATGTAACAAAGAGTTTTTGATCATAAGAAAGAACAAAATAGCCAATAATTGGACTGAATAGGAATTCAGTGAGGTGGCCGAGTGGCTGAAGGCACTCCCCTGCTAAGGGAGTATATGGTTCTTAACACTGTGTCGAGGGTTCAAATCCCTCCCTCACTGTTATGTTAGTAGCTGACGATGCACCCGTAGCTCAATTGGACAGAGCACTCGGCTACGAACCGAGCGATCGGAGGTTCGAATCCTCTCGGGTGTATTGTGTGTTATTTAAAATTATTGAATAGTAAAAAATTTAATTAATTAATTGTAAAAACAATTTTTTTCATTGCAATGAAAAAATAGGAATATTAAAGATTGTGTTTATTCTGATTCAGTGTGAATATATAATAAATTTATTCGTGTGTTTGCTTTGATTTTGAGTCATAGAGATGTTTAAAAACTTATCCAATAAAATATCACAATCAATACGTAATATTGTTGGTTCTGGGCGTTTAACAGAAAACAATATTAAAGAAACTTTAAATATGGTTAAGATTGCCTTATTAGAAGGAGATGTAGCATTACCCGTAGTACATGGTTTTGTTAATACAGTTAAAGAAGGTATAATAGGAAGCAATATAAACAAACATTTAACTCCAGGTCAAGAATTTATTAAAATTATGCATGCCTCTTTAGTAAAAATTATGGGAGAAGGATCAAATGATTTAAATTTAAACACTCAAATACCATCAATAATATTAATGGTAGGTGCGCAAGGGTCTGGAAAAACTACTACTACCGGAAAACTTGCGAAATTTTTAAAAATAAAAAAAAATAAAAAAATATTAGTGGCATCAACTGATGTGTACAGACCGGCAGGCGTGCAACAATTAAAATCATTGATAAAATCTGAAGATATAATTTTTTTTGAAGATTGTAATGTTCAAAATAAACCAATTGATATACTGAAAGCAGCATCCATTATGTCAAGATCATTATCTTATGATGTTTTGTTAATAGATACTGCTGGTTGCTTAGATACAGATGATTATTTACTTTCAGAACTATCTGAAATGCATAGCTTGGTTAATCCAATAGAAACTTTATTCATTGTAGATTCTATGATTGGACAAGTAGCTATTAATAGTATAAATGTGTTCAGTAAAACTTTGCCATTAACCGGGATTATTTTAACTAAATTAGATGGGGATTCACGTGGAGGCGTGGCTTTATCTATTAAATATCTTACCGGAAAACCCATAAAATTCATAGGAACAGGAGAAAGAATTGATGCATTAGAACCTTTCAATTCATACAGAATAGCTGGACGCATACTTGGAATGGGAGATATACTTTCATTAATCGAAGATATTGATAACCAATCAAAATGGGTTAAAGAAAAAAAATATATTAATAAAAACAGTGTAGACTTTAATTTATATGATTTTTTAGGTTATATAAAACAAATACGTAGCATGGGAGGAATTAATAAAATAATAAGTAAATTACCTCTTAATCTAGGAGTGAACTTAGAGAGTATTCAATCATATACTCATGACAATACATTCGTACGTATGGAAGCCATAATTAACTCTATGACTGTGAAAGAA
The DNA here is from genome assembly GCF_023585785.1 of Blochmannia endosymbiont of Camponotus modoc. NCBI lineage: Bacteria > Pseudomonadati > Pseudomonadota > Gammaproteobacteria > Enterobacterales > Enterobacteriaceae > Candidatus Blochmanniella > Blochmannia endosymbiont of Camponotus modoc. Next base: position 357,611 of record NZ_CP097765.1, on the reverse strand, counting down.
CGTGTGAATCCAAAAATAATTACTGGATCTAGAAAGAAGCGTATTGCTAATGGCTCTGGAGTACATGTACAGGATGTCACAAAGTTACTGAATACGTTTAATCATATACGTATTACAATACAAAAAATAAATAAAAATGAAATATTTCGCATGATACGTACATTAAAAAATAAAATATCATCTAAATTTACAATTAATTAAAAAATATTTTATTGTTGAAATCGGTAGATATATACATAGTCTTGATTATGAGTCTATTGGTTTTTTGGTTATTAATTTAAGGTTACATACTTATGGTAAGAATTAGATTAGCACGGGGAGGTCATAAAAAAACTCCTTTTTATCACATAGTTATTACTGACAGTAGAAATGCACGCGATGGTCGTTTTATTGAACGTGTTGGATTTTTCAACCCAATTACATTTGGGAATCGCACAGGATTACGTGTAAATACAGAACGTGTAAAATATTGGTTGCACAAAGGAGCGAGTCCATCTGATCGTGTTTTAAAATTAATAAAGAATTTATGAAACATGATGAGTATTCAATAGATAAAGAAGCTGTTATGACCCCGCCCCTTCTTCCCGTAGTAATAGGAAGAATAATAGGTGCATATGGCATATTAGGGTGGGTACGGGTGATATCATTTACCGAAAACAATGATAATATGTTTTATTATAGTCCGTATTTTACTATAGTTCAGTCTACATGGAAAGAAATTTTTTTAGATAAATGGAAACTAATTGGAAAACATTATATTGTTAAAATACGAGGAATCTCAAATAGAGATTCTGCTCGGTCATTAAGTCGTTGCAATATTATTATTGATGAAACACAATTTCCATGTATCAATGATGATGAATATTATTGGAAAGATTTAATAGGATGTGTAGTAATCACTGTACAGGGCGTTCTTTTAGGAGATATTATCAGTATAATAGAAACTACAGCAAATGATGTTTTGGTAGTAAAAATGTGTCAATATAATCTTTGTAAAATCAAAAATTGCCTTATTCCTTTTCTTATCAAGAGAGTCATTAAAAATATTAATCTTGTTGCACGTATTGTTACCGTAGATTGGGATCCTAATTTTTAACTTTTTAAAATAAAGTATAAAAAAATATGTTATTAGGTGTGATTACTTTATTCCCAGATATGTTTCAGTCTATTGTTCGTTATGGAATAGTAGGTCGATCAATTCGAAGGGGTATTCTTTCCATAAAATTGTGGAATCCACGCGTATTTACATATGATCGACACCACAGCGTAGATGCCCGTCCCTATGGAGGAGGACCGGGCATGTTAATGATGATTGAACCATTGAGAAATGCAATCAATCAAGCAAAAGATGAATTAGGAAATAATATTAAAGTAATTTATCTTTCTCCTCAAGGAAAAAAGCTAAAGCAGAAATATGTATATAAGTTAGCATATGATCATCAAAAATTAATTTTAGTTTGTGGTAGATATCAAGGCATTGATGAAAGATTAATTCAAACGGAAATTGACGAAGAGTGGTCTATAGGAGATTATATACTTAGCGGAGGAGAGTTAGCCGCAATGGTATTAATAGATACGATATCTAGAGTTCTGCCTGGCGTATTAGGAAATCAAGATTCAAAAGAATCAGATTCTTTCTCCAAAGGAAGATTAGATTGTCCACATTATACACGACCAGGAACTTTTGATGGTATGAAAGTACCGTCGGTATTATTATCAGGAAATCATGATGAAATTCATCGTTGGAAACAAAAACAAGCTTTGGGTTGCACTTGGATTAAAAGACCGGATTTACTTAATGATACACAATTAACTGATGAGGAAAAAAATTTACTTTCTGAATTTAAAAATGAATACTTGTTATCATTAAATAAAAAAACTAGGAAATAATATATATGTACGAATCAATAAATAATTTCGAAAAAAAACAAATGAAAAAAAACATACCGCACTTACATCCAGGTGATACAGTGGAAGTGAAAACATGGGTCATTGAAGGTAGCAAAAAACGCCTACAAATTTTTGAAGGCGTAGTTATTTCTATTAAAAACCGTGGATTACATTCTGCGTTTACTGTAAGGAAAATTTCTAGTGGAGAGGGCGTAGAACGAGTATTTCAATCACATTCTCCTGTGATTGAAGAGATTAAAATTAAACGATTTGGTATCGTTCGTCGTGCTAAGTTATATTATTTACGTAATCTTAGCGGAAAATCAGCGCGAATCAAAGTACGTATGAATCCATGATACATTTTTTGTTAAAAGTAATTTAATATAAGCTTAATACATATATTAATCTTTTAGAATTTTATAATCATTTTGTTGATTGTAAGCGATTTTCATAATCATTTAATATATTTATTTTTCATAATATAATTAATTAATTTAAAATATTTTAATATTTAAATTTTTAAAAAGTCATGCATCATTAAAATAGTATAATATTATGTATTAAAATTTTAAAAACTACATTCCATACTATGTAGTGGATGAGTAATAATACATTTACACAGATACGTGTGTTTATATTGTTAACAGAATCTCATATAAATTCAAAAATTAAATGTAACTCAGTTAATCAACTTATAATAATTTATTGACAATAATAATATAAAACTATATTTACATTAGTTTTATATATATATCATAATATGATATATATATAATTATTTTTTTTAATGATCATTTTAGTTTCATGAATTTATTATATAATACTTAATTATATTAAGGATAATAATATGCAGAAAAAAGAACGTAATAGTATTTATGTCAATAACACATATTCAATAATTACTCCTGAGCAATTAAAAACTCAATTTCCTGTAACAGATTTGGAACAGAAAACCATTGCGGATTCTCAAAATATAATTATGAATATTATTCATAGACGCGATCCGCGCCTACTGGTGATATGTGGTCCTTGTTCTATTCATGATGTCAATGCTACTTTTGATTACGCTGATAAATTAAAAACTTTATCAACAGAATTGCAGGATCAATTATATATCGTTATGCGTGTATATTTAGAAAAACCTCGTACTAGTATTGGTTGGAAAGGATTAATTAACGATCCGAATATGAATGGCTCCAACGATATTGAATTAGGTTTAAAGACTGCTCGACATATGTTGGTGAAATTAATAAAAATTGGGTTACCACTTGCTACTGAAGTATTAAATCCATATATTCCACAATACATTGGAGAGCTCTTCAGTTGGTCATCTATTGGAGCGCGTACTACGGAGTCTCAAATACATCGAGAAATAGCTTCTGGATTGTGTACGCCTGTAGGATTTAAAAATAGCACTAGCGGAAATTTTAATAATGCAGTTAACGCGATACATGCTGCAATGATGCCTCATCGTTACATTAGCATCAATCAATCTGGTCAGGTATGTTCACTGCATACTAAAGGTAATCTTAATGCTCATATAATTTTACGAGGAGGAGAAAATCCTAATTATTATCCGGAAGATATTATTGGTTGTGAAACAAAAATAACAGAAGCAGGATTGCCTTTAGCATTAATGGTAGATTGCAGTCATGGTAATTCTAACAAAGATTATCGTCGCCAAATTGATGTAGCACGGTCCGTTTCACATCAAATTAAATATGGAAACCGTTCTATTATTGGATTGATGATTGAAAGTTATATTTATTCTGGTAATCAATCTATAAATTTATCATCTTCTATAACGCAATACGGAGTATCAGTTACCGATGCGTGTATAGATTGGAAAACAACCAAACACTTACTGTATGATTTGCATAAAGAATTAAAACCATTTCTTATCAATCGTATATCAGGAGCTGGAATGGTATGACAAAGGAACTAAATATTTTGCGAAACAGCATCGATAAAATAGATCAGAATTTATTAAAGTTATTATCTAAACGACTTTCTTTAGTCTCTGAAGTAGGAGAAATAAAAAGTCGTTACGGATTGTTTATTTATTCACCAGATAGAGAAGAAATGCTGGTTGCCTGTCGGAGGCGAGAAGCATTAAAATTAGGTATTTCTCCAGATTTAGTAGAAGATATATTGCGTCGTATTATAAGTGAATCTTATTATAATGAGAATGAAAAAGGATTTAAAACGTTACATCCAAATTTAGGCCCAGTTGTTATAATTGGTGGAAAAGGGCGAATGGGGCAATTTTTTTCTAAAATGTTGACTTTATCTGGATATAAAGTAAGAATTTTAGATAAAGATGATTGGGTACATGCAAAATCAATTCTGACAGATGCCGGTATGGTGATAATCAGCGTTCCTGTTCATTCAGTTATTGATGTAGTTAGTAAATTATCATATTTATCTCCAAACTGTATTATAGTAGATTTATCATCTGTAAAAAAAATATCCTTAAACGCTATATTAGCCATACATAGTGGTCCAGTATTAGGATTACATCCTATGTTCAACCCAGACCATGGAAGTATGGTAAAACAAGTAGTAATTTACTGCGAAGGACGTTATCCAGAATCGTATCAATGGGTACTAGATCAAATACAATTGTGGGGTGCAAGGTTACATTTCTGCAATACAACAGAACATGATCAATATATGAGTATTATGCAAGGATTATGTCATTTTATTACTTTTGTAACTGGATATTATTTTTCAAAAGAAAACGTTAATTTAAAACAAATGCTGTCTATTTCTTCGCCAACATTTCGATTAAAACTAATAACAATAGGGAGATTATTTGCTCAAGATCCTCAGTTATATGCGGACATCATCATGAATTCAGAAAACAATCTTATATTAATTAAACGTTATTATAGAAGATTAGGTAGGATTTTGATATTATTAGAACGGAATAAAAAACAAGAATTTATTGATCAATTTAAAAAAATTCAAAATTGGTTTGGTTCATATACTGATCTTTTTTTGGAAGAAAGTCGTAAAATATTACGTCAAATTAATAATTATAAAGATAATGTATAACGCAAATAATAATTTTAATAATTATTGTAATAATATTTAATAAATTTTTTGATTAAATTATATTTATTTAGATCCAAAAGTTTTCTATATAAGATAATTTTTAATTTGAATATTTATTTCGTATACTAATGTGTGTATTTGTTTTTTAATATTTTTGAAATGGCATTATACGATTACATATCTATTATTTTTTGTATTTATCTTTCAAATAATATAGTTATATAACATATAATTATAACAATTTTCCATGATAATGGAAAATTACATCAGTAGGCGGCGTCACTTGATAACAACCTAATATTTTTAATGAATAGGCAATTTTTTGTAATTCTATAAGAATATGTTGTATGTATACATTATTTATGTGTGCCATCATTTCAATAATCACTATGTTTCTCAGTCTTTCGTATGATAAAAGACGTGGTCTTAAATAAGTTATTTTAGTATTGTAAAATTGTAATACTTTTAATATTTCGCATAATTTCTCTGATTGCCCTTTAATAGAGATAATAAGAATGGTTTTTGTGGCTATAGAATGATTAAAAACTGCAATATTTGTATTTTTTAAAACAATAAATCTGGTTGTATTTTTATGAGAATTAGAAAGATTATATGTTAATAGTGAATGCAATCCATAAAATTGGCCTCCTTGCTTATTGCCTAAAGCTCCTAAATTAGATTGATTTAATTTAGATACTGTTTCCATGGCAACTGCGCTACTTTCACAGAATACAATTTTCCATGCCGAGAAATGTTTTAAAAATTCACTGCATTGTTGAACGGGTTGAGGATGACTGTATATAATTTGAATTTGATTTATATTAGTATGATTATTAACTAAAATACAATGTTTTATAGGAATAGTAATTTCATCTACTAACAACAATCGGGTTTTTAGTAATAAATCACCTACTTCATCAATTAATCCAGAATTAGAATTTTCAATGGGAACTACACCATATTCTGCATGATCACATTCTACTAAATTAAAAATATCATCAAATCTTCGACAGCTATGCTCTACTATTTGATTAAAATGACGGCTACTAGCATATTGCATAGCGGCAATGTGAGAATATGATCCCTTAGGACCCAAAAATGCTATATGCACTATAGATTTGTAAATCATAACAAAAATTATTACCGTAATATTTAATATTCAAATCTAATATTTTTAGATAATTGCGGTTGCCGTAGTATCAGCAGTATCATTATAAATTGATATTTATTTATATAAATGAATATCATATTCCTTATTTATATTATATTATTAATTTAATTAATACATATTTTAAACATTGTATCAATCATATGGTATCTACAAAAATAGATATAGATATAGATATTATACTTATAAAAGTATATATTTAATATACTGGATTAGCAGCAATGATTTTTGCTACTTTGTTAGCTTGATCTGGCAAATGTATATTTTGATATGCTTGCTGCATATAATACAGTGCTTTACGGGTTGCTTGAGTATCTGGAAAGTGATATAACATTTTTTTTGCACGAGCTATTACTGATATATAAGCATGTTTTTTAGAATAAAATTTCACAATAGAAAGTTCATATTCAGCTATTCTATTTTTTAAAAAAATTAAACGTTTGTAAGCATCTACAGAATATTGACTATCTGGATATTGGCGTATAAGTTTTACAAAGGTATGGAATGCTATGCATGCATACATGGGATTACGATCAAACCAATTTATATTTAAATGTTTTATTAATTTTTTATTATCTTCATCTAAGCACATGTTGATTACGCCATGCATGTATAATACATAATCAAAATGTTTATGATTAGGGTATAATTTAAAAAAATGTTTTATATAATTATTTGCGGATTTTAAATCGTTTAATTTGTAATAAGCATAAATTAAGTCTAAATAAATTTGTTGCGGACAAGGGTCTAATAAATATAAATTTAGTAAATTTATCAAATCCTGTGTAGCTTCTTTATAATCAGCGTTATATAATTTGTTTTGAGCGGATTTGTAAAGATTATAAGTAGCATCATTTAAAATGTTAACAGAAGCAGAGGTATAAGAAATCATAATGATACTAATAATTAATATTGTCGTTATATAGTATTGAATACGTTTCATAAAACTTTTTAATTAATACTCCCTAGTAGTACATAAACATTAGAAAACAATATGCATGTACGTTTATTTAAATGAATGTACCCATACAACAGTTTGGTTGAATTTAGTATTCAACCGCATATCAATATGATAACACCTGAATCTTATATTATAAAACCTATGATTGTGCAGGCATCTCAATCTGGAAAACGATTAGATTGTGTTCTTTCTGAATTATTGCCAAATTATTCACGTTCTAAAATAAAATGTTGGATCCTTTCTAAAAAAGTAAATGTTAATAATCAAACGGTTATTATACCTAAAAAAAAAATGATGGGCGGTGAATTCGTTGAAATAAAAGATATTGTTAATATCGATAATAATAGTATAGTTCCTCAAGATATCCCTCTTGATATTGTATATGAAGACGATGATATTGTAGTAATAAATAAAGCAAAAAATATGGTAGTTCATCCTGGCGCCGGCAACCATTCAGGTACTATACTAAATGCTTTGTTATATAAATATCCAGCTATTACAGAAGTATTTCAATCAGGTATTGTTCAACGGTTAGATAAGGATACTACTGGTTTAATGGTCGTCGCTAAAAACATGATTGCATATCATAGTTTGTTACGATTGTTCAAAAAAAGAAAAATTATTAGGGAATATGACGCGGTAGTTCTCGGGAATTTTTTACATAATGAAGGGACAATCAATCAACCCATTCGAAGACATGCTGTTCATCGTACTCGCATGACAGTTAATCCTATGGGAAAACCGGCCATAACCCATTATTCTATCACAGAATCATTTAGTATGTACACTAGAATTCGTGTACGTCTTGAAACTGGAAGAACTCATCAAATTCGTGTACATATGGCTTACATTAATCATCCATTGTTAGGAGATCATAAATACGGAAAATCAACTTATTTCATTAAAGGTGTATCTGATGCAGTCAATGACTGTTTACATGTTTTAAATCGCCAAGCATTACACGCAACTACATTGCAATTATGTCATCCTATTACTAGAATAAAAATGAAATGGGATGTACCTTTACCGAAGGATATTATAAAATTAATAAATATATTAAGAAAAAATGAAAGACATGTTAAATAGCATTATTTATGCTGATGATGGGGGATTTTTTGTGTACAATCGTTACTGAATATAGTCACGAACTTATAATTTTTCACGTGAAAATTACATCATAAGCTCACTGTAATGAAATATATATATTTACAAATTTATGGTTGTATTGATTTTTAGGCGAATAAAAATATACTTTTATTCCAATAGTTTAGATGCTTGAATTTTAAGTACTTAATCGCCATATCAATAGATATATATTCGACTACAGGTATTTAGTTGTTTTTATATCATTACAAGAGGAAAATGAATATTATGCGGTTGGATCGTTTTACTCATGACTTTCAATTAGCTATTTCTGATGCTCAATCTATAGCACTTAGAAAAGATAATCAGTTTGTTGAACCCATTCATGTGATGCTCGCTTTCTTAAAAGAAAAAAATGGATCAGTATATCAAATACTGGAGCGTGCTGGATTTAATATGTCTCAGTTCACTATATTAGTTGAAGAGACATGCGATCGTATGCCAAAGGTAGAAGGTATTGGTGGAGATATTCAATGTTCTCATGATTTAATTAGAATATTAAATTTATGTGATAAATTAGCACAAAAACGCAATGATACTTTTATTGCATCAGAAATGTTCGTTTTAGCAGCCATTGAATCTCATGGAACATTAAATAATTTATTAAAAAAATCTGGGGTATCTCCAGAAAATATAAAAAAATCAACAAACTATATACGCGATAATCACTCAGTTGATAATCAACAAGCAGAATCTCAACGTCAATCGTTGCAAAAATTTACTGTAGATATAACTAAATTTGCAGAACAAGGTAATCTTGATCCTGTTATTGGTCGAGATGAAGAAATTCGTCGTACTATTCAGGTGTTACAGAGACGTACCAAAAATAATCCTGTTCTTATCGGACAACCTGGAGTAGGAAAGACTGCTATTGTGGAAGGATTAGCGCAACGTATTATTAATGGTGAAGTTCCGGAAGGGCTGAAACATAGTCGCATATTAGCTTTAGATATGGGAGGACTATTAGCGGGAACAAAGTATAGAGGAGAGTTTGAAGAGCGTTTAAAAAGCGTATTAAATGATGTATCTAAAGAAGATAGTAATATCATTTTATTCATTGATGAATTACATACTATGGTTGGAGCGGGTAAAACTGATGGAGCAATGGATGCAAGTAATATGCTGAAACCAAGACTAGCTAGAGGTGAGTTACATTGCGTAGGAGCAACTACACTTGATGAATATAGTAAATATATTGAAAAAGATGCAGCTTTAGAAAGACGTTTTCAAAAAATATTCGTTTCTGAGCCTAGCGTTGAAGATACTATAGCTATTCTTCGTGGGTTAAAAGAACGTTATGAATTACATCACAATGTTCATATTACTGATCCAGCAATAGTGGCTGCTGCAATTTTGTCACATCGATATATTTCTGATCGTCAGTTACCTGATAAAGCCATTGATTTGATTGATGAAGCTGCTTCTAGCATTCGCATACAAATAGATTCTAAACCAGAAGAATTAGATAGATTAGAACGGCGTATTATACAATTGAAATTAGAACAACAAGCATTAAAAAAAGAATCAGATGATGCTAGCATGAAAAGATTAAATCTCTTAACTACTGAATTAATTCAGAAAGAACAAGATTATATTAATCTTGAAAAAGAATGGAAAAAAGAAAAAGTTTCTTTATCTAACACTCAAAGTATTAAATCTGATTTAGAACAAGCAAAAATTGCTATTGACCAAGCACGCCGTATTGGTGATTTAGCTCGTATGTCTGAATTACAATATGGGAAGATTCCAGAATTAGAAAAAAAATTATCTACAATCTTGCAATCTAATAATAAAAAAATACGTCTTTTACGAAATTGTGTTACTGATATAGAAATTGCCGCAGTATTATCTCGTTGGACTGGTATTCCTGTGTCTCGCATGTTAGCAAGTGAAAAAGATAAATTATTAGATATGGAACATGCTTTGCATCAATTAGTTGTTGGGCAACACGAAGCAGTAAAGGCAATATCTCATGCTATTCGTCGGAGTCGTTCTGGATTATCAGATCTTAAACGTCCAATTGGTTCATTTATGTTTTTGGGGCCTACTGGAGTAGGAAAAACTGAATTGTGTAAGGCATTGTCTATCTTTCTTTTCAATACCAATAATGCAATGGTGCGTATTGATATGTCTGAATTTATGGAAAAACATTCTGTATCAAAATTGTTAGGAGCTCCTCCTGGTTATATTGGGTATGAATCAGGGGGATATTTGACTGAATCAATACGTCGTAGACCATATTCTATTATTTTGTTAGATGAAATAGAAAAAGCGCATTCAGAAATTTTTAATGTATTATTACAGGTCTTAGACGATGGACGCTTAACAGATGGGCATGGACGTACGGTACATTTTAATAACACTGTCATCATTATGACATCCAATTTGGGGTCAGATTTCATTCAAAAAAATTTTGGCATTGTAGATTATCAAGAAGTTAAAGTTACAGTATTAAACATAGTTAATCAACATTTTCGTCCAGAATTTGTTAATAGGGTAGATGAAATAGTAGTGTTTCATCCGCTTAGCACTGAACATCTTATGAAAATTGCTAGTATTCAACTACAGCACTTATGTGATCGCTTAGAAGAAAAAGGATATCCGAATACTAATATTACTAACGCAGTCTTAGTATTTTTATCAAAAATTGGATTTGATCCGGTATACGGTGCACGCCCATTAAAACGCGCTATACAACAACACATTGAAAATTCATTATCTCAAAAGATAATATCTGGGCAATTGCTGCCAGGTAAAAAAATTACTTTAGATGTCGTAAATAATACAATTATCTTTATCCAATGAAATTTTAAAAATTTCTAACATGAAATTATTTAAGAAATTTTAAATAATTTTAATAAAGCAACTACATTATTTATTGATATATAATGTTTTTTCATGTTTTCGTATAAGATAGTATATATCTTTATTTATAATTTATGTTGCAAACTATAAATTAAATAATTATTTTATAATCATAAAAAGATAAGAACTAAGATTATATAGCAACTCAAAAATTAAAATAATACAATTATATTCTATGTATCATTGGAATTATGGATCGATGTGTGAATAAAATTCAATAATTATTATAAAAAATAATATATTTAATATCTTTGTTTAAAATAAATAAATGTATGGAGCGTCGTTTTCAATTAAAATCATTAAATACCTTTTCAGTTAACGCATTTTCTAAAAGTATAGTAACAGCACATCATGAACATACATTGTTAAAGTTTTGGAGGAAAGCTTATAGCAAAGGAAAACCTGTTCTTATTTTAGGAGGCGGTAGTAATATTTTATTTTTAGAAAACTATTCTGGAACAATATTATTAAATAGGATAAAGGGCATTTTTATTACAGAGAATAAAACGGAATGGCAACTACATGTTGGAGCTGGAGAAAAATGGGACGAATTAGTAGTTCATACTATCAAAAAAAACATACCGGGGCTAGAAAATTTAGCATGTATTCCAGGGTATGTAGGGGCTGCTCCAATTCAAAATATTGGGGCTTACGGAGTTGAGTTATCTCAAATATGTGAGTACGTAGATGCTATAGACTTATGTAGTGGAAAAAAAATTCGTTTCACTTGTTCTGAATGCAATTTCAAATATAGAGATAGTATTTTTAGAAATTGTTTGGAGAAATATGCTATTGTGTCTGTAGGATTAAGATTACGTAAAAGGTGGAAACCTATATTAGATTATCATGAATTAGCTCATTTAGACAAATTTCGTATTACACCCCGTCAAGTTTTTAACTTTATTTACATAATTAGACATAAAAAATTACCAGATCCTGTTTTAGTAGGAAATGCTGGTAGTTTTTTCAAAAATCCAATAATAGATATTAAAACAGCACGCTGCTTATTTCAAATTTATCCAAATATGCCTTATTATTATCAAAAAGATGGTAGAATAAAATTATCAGCAGGATGGTTAATAGAACATTGTCAACTAAAAGGTTATGTTTTTGGGGAAGCAGCAATATATCCTAAACAGGCATTAGTATTAATTAATAGAAAAAAAATAGCTACTGGTACTGAAATTGCAGCATTAGCTCTTTACATATATAATAAGGTTGCAGATAAATTTAATATTTATTTACAACCTGAAGTTAGATTAATTGGTAATTATGGAGAAATAAATCCAAAAAAATTATTCATGTAGTAAATCATTGATATATGTATTTTATTTAAAAAATTTGAAATTAGATATATTTCTAGTAATTTTTGTCTTTAAATAGAATTAAAAATGCATTCGCGTAGTAGAATTTAATGGAATTAACTATAAATATCAATTTATTTTTTTTTTGGAGATTTGAAAACCTTGTTAAGGTATAATGAAAATTGTGGTTTTCCCGTATTTCATCCTTTCTTAAACGAATCTAAGATTTTAACACAATTACCCGAAGGCAGGGTAATTGTGTTAAATAGAGTTAATTCAACCAACCAATATATAATAGACAACATTCCATATATAAAATCGGGTGATGCTTGTGTTACAGAACACCAAACACAAGGAAGAGGAAGACGCGATAAAATTTGGGTGGCGCCTGTTGGAGAAGGTATTTGCTTATCTATTTATTGGAAATTGAATAAGATTCCTCCAACGATGATTGAATTTAGTTTAATGATAAGTATTGTTGTGGCAAAAATATTAAAGAATTTAGGCGTGTCCCAGATTAAAATTAAATGGCCTAATGATTTGTACATTCATGGACGAAAATTAGCGGGAATTTTAATCGAAATTATAACAAGAACTGATAATATTACTCATATAATAATAGGTATTGGTATTAATTTGTCTATACGCACGCATGCAACATTAAATACTAAAATTGGTAAAAATTGGATTAATTTAACGGATATTGGCATCATGATTGATCGCAATATTTTAGTCGCCACGCTTATTAATGTATTACGTAAAAAATTAAAGGATTTTATGCTTTTTGGGTTTACTCCATTTATTACATATTGGAAAGTTTTTGATTGCTTATATAATAAACCAGTCACATTATTAGTTGGGGATCGTACAATATGCGGCACAGCTCTTGGAATAAATATACATGGAGCCTTAATAGTGGATCAAACAAGTTCAGTATGTTATTACTCGGGAAATAATATTTCTGTTTATGCATCTTAAAAATATAATTTTTATTCAAAATATTTTAATATTAAAATACTTTTGAATCTATACAATATTAACTATAACAATAATCGTTTGATTAATATAAATCCCATAGTTATTGTAATACAATATGATTAAGTCCAAATGTTTCAGTAATAAAAAATGGATACTCATGATAACTATAAAGAGTAAAAATTATTATTTTTATAATCGTTGTTATTTTCTTAGTTGAACATTGTTTATTATATGATTCACGTCTTTTCTTAAAATTAAATTTGCGCGTTCCCGAGTAGGTAAAATATTTTCTTGCAAATTCAGTCTATTTATTTTAGTCCATAATTGCGAAGCAATAGAGATTATATTTTTTTTAGATAATTGAGTATAACGATAAAAATAAGAATTAGGATAGGAAAAAGTAGTGTAACAAAATTTCAAAAATCTATCGATATACCATTCTTGCAGTAAATATTCTGGAGCATCAACATAAATAGAAAAGTCAATAAAATCAGATACAAAAACACAAGGTAAATTATAATGATAATCCTGATTAGTTTGTAAAACGTTTAATCCTTCCAAAATAAGAACATCTGGTTTATAAATTACCTGTTGAGCATTAGGAATAATGTCATATATTATGTGAGAATATACAGGAATTGTTATTGATTGAACTCCAGATTTAACTTTGGAAACAAAATTTATTAAACTAGTCATATCATAAGATTGCGGAAAACCTTTTTTTTTCATTAAATGTCGTTTTTTTAATATTTTATTAGAATACAAAAATCCATCGGTTGTTACTAATTCCACCACACGGTGTTCAGTCCATCTACTAAGCAGTGCTTGTAAAACTCTAGCTGTAGTGCTTTTCCCCGCAGCAACACCACCAACGATACCAATAATATATGGTATATGTTGGCTTTGAATACTTAAAAATTGCTCTAAAATATTTTGTCGTTTTATATGTGAACAAATATATAGATTAAGTAATCTAGATAATGGTAAATAAATTTCTATTACTTCATTCATAGAAAGATTATCATTGATTCCTCTTACATTTAGGATTTCTCTTGGAGATAATGTTGATGGTATCTCCTCTCGAAGAGATGACCATTCCTTGCGATTGAAAGTTAAAAATGGAACAGACGAAACATGTAGCATATTATTTCTATTATCATAGATAAATGCTTATCTTATAGAATGAAATTTCATGTAAATACTTGATCAAAATAAAATATTTAATTATAATTATGTATTATAATGAAAGCTCACGAAATAACTAATAATTTTAGTTTTATTAAAATAGATTTATTTTTTACAAATGTTTTGAATAATTTTATTATCTCAAATACAATAGTTTAATGAAGTTTGTTCAAAACGTGTGTTTCTAAAAACAGAATCAAATTTTATTTTTAATGACATTAAAAATGATGCCGGTGTAGCTCAATAGGAAGAGCAACTGATTTGTAATCAGTAGATCAAAGGTTCGAATCCTTTTACCGGCATCTACAATATTTTGATGGGGTTCCCGAGTGGCTAAAGGGAGCAGACTGTAAATCTGTCGTCGTAGACTTCGAAGGTTCAAATCCTTCCCCCATCATTTTGATTATACATAAACAACAAATACAAATATATTCTTGTAATATCAAGAATACAGATTTTTTTATTATGTAATAGTGGGCATCGTATAATGGTTATTACCTCAACCTTCCAAGTTGATGATGTGGGTTCAATTCCCACTGTCCGCTTATATAACATAACTGAATTATGCTGATATAGCTCAGAAGGTAGAGCACACCCTTGGTAAGGGTGAGGTCAGCAGTTCGAATCTGCTTATCAGCACCAACGTCCATCATATAACTTCTTTTTATTAAGAATAAGAAGATAGGTATAGTCAGTAACGATACTAGTTATGATTTTTTTTTTAAATATTTAATTCATAATTCAAAATTAAACAATACAATGTATGTGGATATACATCTAAGGAGATATTATGAAAGGAGATGATCACATTATTGCCCATCTTAATAATTTGTTGAGCGATGAATTGGTTGCTGTAAACCAATACTTTTTACATTCTAAAATTTTTAAAAACTGGGGATTAGAACGCCTTAACAAGATAGAATATCAAGAATGCGTAGATGAGTTAGATCATGCGGATCTTTATGCAAAACGTATTTTATTTTTAGAAAGTATGCCCACCTTAAGGAAATTTGATCCATTAAACATTAAAAAAAATATTGAAGATATTTTACGTGCTGATCTTAGTTTAGAATTTCATAGTATTGAAAATTTACGCAAAGGCATCAAATACGCTGGTTCAATACAAGATTATGTATCTAGGGATATAATGATACAAATTCTTAAAGATGAAGAAAAACACATTGATTTTTTAGAAACAGAGCTAAATCTCATGATAAAAATTGGTATGCATAATTATATACAATCACAGTTGAAAAAATAATTTCATACTTATCAAAATGACATAAATTGTTTATAATATTTTTAATATTAAAATTTTCTAGTAATATTTTGAATTTTATTCTGATTAACCTTGTTTTTTATTTGTTTACTGGTACACTAAGTTGATGTGATGTTTTATTGCAGAAAATAATAAAAAAATTAATTGGTATGTTCGATAGGAATAAAGACAGTTTTACATTTTGGATATGTGATACGAAGATGTTTTAGATGTTCGTTTAAAGATTTCGGGTGAAACATGAAAAAGGGTTTGTGTAGAGTTGTTTATGAATAACTAATTTTTGGGATCTATATTTAGCTATGCAAAATCAAAGGATCCGCATTCGTTTGAAAGCATTTGATCACCGGTTAATAGATAAGTCGACCGTAGAAATTGTAGAAACTGCTAAACGTACTGGCGCTCAAGTACGCGGCCCTATTCCCTTGCCTACTAGAAAAGAACGATTCACTGTTTTAATTTCTCCACATGTAAATAAAGACGCGCGGGATCAGTATGAAATACGAACTCACAAACGTTTGATTGATATTGTTGAACCTACTGATAAAACGGTAGATGCTTTAATGCGTTTAGATTTAGCGGCAGGAGTAGATGTACAAATTAGTCTCGGTTAGCGTATAGAAGATGCATCGTAATAGGCATTCAGCATTCATTGGTGTATTATGTGTAAAATACAAATAATACTTTTGTACTAAAAGTAATAGAGGGGTTATATCCACAATCATGCAAGGTCTAATTGGTCAAAAATTGGGTATGACTCGTTTGTTTGATAAAGATGGAGTATCTATCCCTGTAACTATGATCAGAATAACACCGCATCGTGTGACGCAAATAAAAAATATTGAAAACGATGGGTATTGCGCAGTTCAAGTAACTACTGGTATTAAAAACTTTAAACATATTAATAGACCAGAAACAGGGCATATGATAAAGTCAGGCGTTGATGCTGGTCGTGGTGTATGGGAGTTTCGTTGTGAAGAAAAAGGGATGCCACAGCTATCATTAGGAGATATTATCACTATACAGATTTTTACAAATGTTAAAAAAGTTGACATTACAGGAATTTCGAAAGGTAAAGGTTTTGCAGGTACAATAAAACGTTGGAATTTTCATATGCAAGATGCAAGTCATGGTAATTCACTGTCACACAGAGCTCCTGGATCTATCGGTCAAAATCAAACTCCTGGTAGAGTATTTAAGGGTAAAAAAATGGCAGGGCAATTAGGAAATTATAAAGTTACGGTACAAAATTTAGATGTTGTTAATGTTGATGTAAAACTTAATTTATTGTTAGTTAAAGGTGCTGTTCCTGGAATAATTGGTGGTAATTTATCTATTAAAAAATCTGTTAAAATAAATATTAGAGAGAAAATATAAATGGAATTAGAAGTCAGGGATTTTACAGCAGAAGTCAGTATTCTAGATTCAGAGAAATTTTTTGTATCTGATGAAATTTTTAAATGTCCTTTTAATCAGGCATTAATACATCAAGTAATTTCTACTTACTTAACTAATTCTCGTCAAGGTACTCGATCTCAAAAGAGTCGATCAGAAGTTTCGGGTTCTAATAAAAAACCGTGGCGTCAAAAAGGTACCGGTCGCGCGCGTTCTGGATCGGTAAAAAGTCCTATTTGGCGTTCTGGCGGAGTAACCTTTGCGGCTAAACCTAAACTATATGCCCAAAAAATAAATAAAAAAATGTACAGAGGGGCAATAAGAAGCATTTTATCTAAATTAGTTTGCGATAATCGTTTATTTTTAGTAAGAAATTTGTTTATAAAAGAACCAAAAACTAAATTATTATTAGAAAAATTAAGAACAATAACTTCAAAAAAAAGTATATTGATTTTTACCGATTTTTTGGATAAAAATTTGCTTTTAGCATCACGTAACGTTCATAAAATAGAGGTGCGTACCGCAACGCATATAGATCCAGTAAGTTTAATAAATTTTAACGTTACTTTAATTGCTGATAGCGCGATTAAGAAAATTGAGAAACAATTAGTATGATTTATCAAGAACGTTTATTAAAAATACTGAGATCTGTACACGTTTCTGAAAAAACGTCCATTACATTGGAACGCCATAATGCTTTTTCTTTTAAAGTAGCAAAATATGCAACTAAAACAGATATTAAAAATGCTATCAATATGTTATTTTCTGTGAAAGTAAATACTATAAACACTATAATAGTAGCAGGAAAATCTAAAAGAAAGGCTAACAAAATTGGTCGCTGTAGCAACTGGAAAAAAGCATATGTTGTTTTAGAAAAAGGACAAAAAATTGATTTTATCAATACAGTAGAATAAATAAATACGGAAGATCAAAAGAGATGCCTATTATTAAGTGCAATCCAACCTCCCCGGGTAGACGACATGTAACTAAGCTAGTGAACCATGATTTATATAAAGGGAATCCTTTTTCTTCATTATTATCCAATAAAATTAATAATAGATCAGGAGGACGTAATAATTATGGTCGTATTACTGTGCGACATATAGGAGGGGGGCATAAAAAACGTTATAGAATCATTGATTTTAAGCGTAATAAGGATGGGATTTCTGCTGTAATCAAACGC
This sequence comes from Blochmannia endosymbiont of Camponotus modoc, assembly GCF_023585785.1. Taxonomy (NCBI): domain Bacteria; kingdom Pseudomonadati; phylum Pseudomonadota; class Gammaproteobacteria; order Enterobacterales; family Enterobacteriaceae; genus Candidatus Blochmanniella; species Blochmannia endosymbiont of Camponotus modoc. The sequence continues at coordinate 339,206 of NZ_CP097765.1, read as the reverse complement.
TTAGAATATGATCCAAATCGTTCAGCAAATATAGCATTGCTTTCATATAGAGATGGGGAGTATCGTTATATTTTAGCTCCAAAAGATGTAAAAATAGGAGATTTTATAAGTTCTGGAGTAAATGTTCCAATAAAACCAGGCAATGCTTTGCCTATGAGTAATATTCCAATAGGATCTACTATTCATAATGTAGAAATGAAACCAGGAAAAGGTGGGCAATTAGCCCGGTCTGCAGGATCTTATATACAAATTGTAGCTCGTGATGGGGAGTATATGATACTTCGTTTGCGGTCTGGTGAAATACGAAAGATTCGCTGTGAGTGCCGAGCAACCGTAGGAGAAGTTGGTAATTCTGAACATATGTTACGTATGTTAGGTAAAGCTGGAGCCAATAGATGGCGTGGAAATCGTCCTACTGTACGTGGAACAGCTATGAATCCGATTGATCATCCTCACGGAGGTGGAGAAGGAAAAAATTTTGGAAAACATCCCGTGTCTCCTTGGGGAATACAAACCAAAGGAAAAAAAACCCGTAGTAATAAACGTACTAATAAGTTTATATTGTCTCATCGTAATAAATAAAATTTGAAGGATTAGGAATACAGTATATGTCGCGTTCTATTAAGAAAGGGCCATTTATTGACTTGCATCTTCTAAAAAAAGTGGAAAAAGCAATAGAAACAGGTGATAAAAAACCTATTAGGACTTGGTCACGACGATCAACAATATTTCCAAGAATGATTGGTTTAACTGTAGCAGTGCATAACGGACGTCAACATATACCCATATTCATATCAGATGAAATGGTTGGGCATAAATTAGGTGAATTTGCTCCAACTCGTACGTATCGTGGTCATTCAGTTGATAAGAAAATAAAAAAACATTATTAAAGGTATGATTATGATCTTAAAATAAGATGTGCTATAGAGGGTATTTTGGTATGGAAACAATTGCTAGATGCCGTTATATTCGTTCTTCTGCTCAAAAACTTCGTTTAGTAGTTAATACAGTACGAGGAAAAAAAGTATCTCAGGCGCTTGATATCTTAAAGTATACCAACAAAAAATCTGCCAAATTAGTAAAAAAGACCTTAGAATCTGCTATTGCTAATGCGGAACATAACGACAGTTCAGATATTAATAATTTAAAAATTATTAAAGTTTTTGTCGATAACGGTCCTATTATTAAAAGAATTATGCCGCGTGCTAAAGGGCGATCAGATAAAATTATGAAACGAACAAGTCATCTTACTATAGTAGTGTCTAATTAAAAAATTATATTTAAACGGACGGAGCATTTAAAAATGGGTCAAAAGGTACATCCGAATGGTGTGCGTTTGGGTATTACCAAGACGTGGCATTCTACCTGGTACGCAAATAACAAAGATTTTTCTGACAATTTAGGGAATGATTTTAAAGTACGTCAGTTTTTGATGCAAAAACTTTCAAAAGCTTTAGTATCCCGTATAATTATTGAGCGTCCTGCTAAGAGCATAAGAGTAACTGTTTATACAGCTAGACCTGGTCTTATAATTGGAAAAAAGGGGGAGGATATTGAAAAATTACGTAAAAACATAGCACGCATTTCTGGTGTTCCAACGCAACTCAATATTGCTGAAGTTCGTAAACCAGAATTAGATGCCAAGCTGTTAGCTGATAATATCGCATCCCAATTAGAACGTAGAGTAGTATTTAGGAGGGCAATGAAACGTGTGGTACAAAACGCTATGCGTTTAGGAGCTAAAGGGATTAAAGTAGAAGTAAGTGGGAGACTAAGCGGAGCTGAGATTGCTCGTACTGAATGGTACAGAGAGGGACGAGTTCCATTACATACTTTACGTGCCGATATTGATTATAGTCTTTCAGAAGCACGTACTACGTATGGTATAATCGGGATTAAGGTATGGGTTTTTAAAGGGGAAATTTTAGGAGATGTGTTGCTGAATACAGGATATTCATCAGATCAAACGATTAGTAATTCTAGCAAGAAAAAACATAAAACTCGCATATAAAGGATAATATGATGCTTCTGCAACCAAAGCGCACAAAATTTCGTAAAATGCATAAAGGGCGTAACCGGGGAACAAAAGTAAACGACAATATCAGTTTTGGGCAATTTGCTTTAAAAGCTACTAGCCGCGGGCGATTAAAATCTTGTCAAATTGAAGCAGCACGACGCGCCATAAGCCGTGCTATAAAACGTCAAGGAAAAATCTGGATTCGTGTGTTTCCAGACAAACCTATTACTAAAAAACCTCTCGAAGTACGCATGGGGAAAGGAAAAGGTAATGTAGAATATTGGGTAGCATTAATACAACCAGGAAAAATATTATATGAAATAAATGGAGTACCAAAAGAACTAGCGTATAATGCTTTTAAATTAGGCGCATCAAAATTACCCGTTAAAACCATTTTAATAGGAAGATAATGAATAACATCATCAAATTATTAAATCAAAAAAAAAATGACACTATTACTACAGTATCGCTTCAATCAGAGTTAGTAAAGGTATTACGTGAGTATTTTAATTTACGTATACAAGCAAAATCAGGTCAATTAAAACAATTGCATTTATTAAAAAAAGTACGTCGCAATATAGCATCTATTAAAAATTATTTATCTAATAATAAAAAAGTATAAAAGGAGAATATTCCATGAGTGATAGGATTCGTATCCTACTAGGTCGTGTATGTAACAAAAAAATGAATAAATCTGTTGTTGTTTCTATAGAGAGATTAATTAAGCATTCAACATATGAAAAATTTATTAAACGTACCACTAAACTGCATGTACATGATCCTAATAACGAGACTAATGTTGGAGATCTTGTTGAAGTACAAGAATGCCGTCCTATTTCTAAAAAAAAATCTTGGATATTAACTTCTATTATCAAAAAATCTAATTTTTAAAAAGATAATAATCATATGAATTAGTGATAAACTATTTAATTAGCACTAGTAAATCAAAATATATGAACGTGTATATCTTTTAAAAATTTAAATTCAATCATTACTATGGAGTAATTGTGTGATTCAAGAACGCACTATTTTAAATGTTGCCGATAATTCTGGCGCACGATATGCAATGTGCATTAAAGTGCTAGGTGGCTCTGGTCGTCGTTATGCTAATATAGGGGACGTTATTAAAGTTGCTATTAAAGAAGCAGTACCACGCGCTAAAGTGAAAAAGGGCGATGTATTAAAAGCTGTTGTAGTACGTACGAAAAAAGGTGTACGTCGTCTAGATGGATCTATTATTAGATTTGATAATAATGCTTGTGTATTATTAAATGACACCAACATCCAACCTATAGGTACTCGTATTTTTGGTCCAGTAACTCGCGAATTACGCAACGAAAAATTTATGAAGATTATTTCTTTAGCCCCCGAGGTACTTTGATGGAGAGTATTATATATGGCAGCAGCTAAAATTAAACGTAACGATGAAGTTATTGTATTAAGTGGAAAGGATAAAGGAAAAAAGGGGAAAGTAAAGTGTGTTTTTTATGATAAAGGCAGGGCTATAGTAACAGGAATAAATTTAGTAAAAAAACATCAAAAGCCTATCCCTAATAAAAATCAACCAGGAGGCATTATTGAAAAAGAAGCATCCCTTGATTTATCTAATATTGCGATATTTAACCCTACTTTAAATAAAGCAGATCGTGTAGGTTTTACAATACAAAATGGTAAAAAAATACGTATATTTAAGTCTAATAGGGATATAGTTAAATGATTGGAATAATATATGACTAAATTATATGATTATTATAAAAATAATATAATACAAAATTTAATGCATAAATTTAATTATCGATCTATTATGCAAGTGCCTAAAATTAAAAAAATTACTATTAATATGGGAGTAGGTAAATCTGTTACTAATAAAAAGCTTTTGGAAAAAGCAGTAGAAGATTTAATGGTAATTTCAGGACAAAAACCAGTAATCACTACAGCACGAAAATCTATCTCTAGTTTCAAAATTCGTCAAGGTCAACCAATTGGCTGTAAGGTAACTTTACGAGGTTCGCGTATGTGGGAATTTCTGGAAAGATTTATTTTTATTGCCATGCCTCGTATTCGTGATTTTCGCGGGTTATCTGTTAAATCTTTTGATGGGCATGGTAATTATAGTATTGGAATCCGCGAGCAAATTATCTTTCCAGAAATTGATTATGATACCGTGGATGATATGCGAGGAATGGATATTACTATTACTACTAGCTCCATTTCTGATAATGAAGCGTATGCTTTACTAACTGCATTTCGATTTCCATTTAGAAAATAATCGTATTACTTCAAATAAAAGGAGCGTTAATTATGACCAAGGAATCTATAAAGGCACGCGAAATAAAGCGTTTAAAATTAGTTAATAAATATTATACACAACGTATTTCTCTAAAAAAAATTATTATTGATCAACGCATTCCTAATGAGGAACGTTGGAATGCGGTTTTAAAATTACAGACTTTACCACGTGATTCTAGCCCATCTAGACGACGTAATCGTTGCCGCCATACTGGACGTCCTCACGCGTTTTTAAGAAAATTTGGATTGAGCCGTATGAAGGTACGCGAAGCTGCTATGCGCGGCGAAATACCTGGTTTAAGGAAAGCTAGTTGGTAATTGTAACAATATTTTACTGCTTGGAGCTATAATGAGTATGCAAGATTCAATCGCGGATATGTTAACTACTATACGTAACGGGCAAATTTCTAAAAAAGATAAAGTTTGCACTCCATCTTCTGCAATGAAAGTAGCAATTGTTCATGTATTAGTAGAAGAAGGATTTATACAGAAATATAATATTAAAGACAGCATCAAACCAACTTTAGAAGTATTTTTAAAATATTATCAAAAAAGAAAACCCGTCATAGATATCATAAAACGTATTAGTCGACCTGGATTACGTATCTATAAAAAGAGAAAGGAACTACCTCAGGTAATGTCTGGTATGGGTATTGTTATAATTTCTACTTCTAAAGGTGTAATCACAGATAATAGAGCTCGTCAGCTTAATGTTGGTGGGGAGATTATATGTTATGTGTCTTAATACCAAGATATTTCCGCACCATATATGTAAAACGATAATTTCTATTCCTAAAACAATAACTATAGATATAATAGTAGCAAACCATAGCATTTCTATTACAGGTACGCTTGGTGCATTAACTCGTATATTACACAAATCGGTTGATGTACAATTGCATGATACATCAAAACTGATGATCTATAGCAATAATTTTGATATCAAAAATAAAGCTTTGATAGGAACAACCTGTGCATTAATTAATGGAATGATTACTGGAGTTACAACAGGGTTCACTAAGACACTGCAACTAGTAGGAATAGGTTATCGTGTATCTATTCAAGATAATATCATCAACCTAATCATAGGTTTATCTCATTCCATTGACTATATATTACCTACTGAAATCACAGCAACGTGTCCAAGTCAAACCGAAATTATTTTAACAGGGATGAATAAGCAACTTATCGGTCAAGTTGCTGCAGACCTGAGAGCACTTCGTCCTCCTGAACCTTTTAAAGGAAAAGGTATTCGTTATATCGATGAAATAGTGCATAACAAAGATACTAAGAAAAAATAATTATTATCAATTATATAGAGAATCATGTAACATGAATAAAAAAGATGCTCGTATCAAAAGAGCTACGAGAACACGAAAAAAGTTGTATAAATTAGATGCTATAAGATTAGTGATACATCGAACTTGTCGGCATATTTATGCACAAATAATTGCAAAAGATAATTCTAACGTCTTAGTTGCAGCTTCTACTGCGGAAAAATTAATTTCTAATCAATTAACAACAACCAGTAATAAAAAAGCTGCAGCTATAGTAGGAAAAATTATTGCGGAACGGGCAATAAAAAAAGGTATTATAAATGTATCTTTCGATCGTTCTGGATTTAAATATCATGGTAGAGTGAAAATGTTGGCTGATTGCGCTAGGAAAACTGGGTTAATTTTTTAAAACAAGGTAAATAATATGAAATATACTGATAAACAGCCTGGTGAATTGCAAGAAAAATTAATTACAGTAAATCGAGTATCCAAAACGGTTAAAGGTGGTCGTGTATTTAGTTTTACAGCTCTAACTGTGGTAGGAGATGTAAATGGTCGGGTAGGATTTGGTTACGGTAAAGCTCGTGAAGTTCCGTCAGCAATTCAAAAGTCAATGGAAAAAGCTCGTCGTAACATGGTAATTATTTCCTTATACAAAGGCACTTTACAACACGCAGTTAAGGGAGTATACACAGGTTCTCGTATTTATATGCAACCTGCTGCTGAAGGAACTGGAATTATTGCTGGTACTACAATGCGTGCTATACTAGAAGTGGTTGGAATACATAATGTATTAGCAAAGGCTTATGGATCTACAAATCCTATTAATATAGTGCGTGCGACTATAAATGCGTTACAAAGCATGAAATCTCCTGAAATGATTGCAGAAAAACGAGGTAAATCTATTAGAGAAATTTTAGGTTATTATAATTATGTTAAACATTATTAATCTTATTCAGATTAGAGCTTTATCAGAAAATTTATACCCCAAACATAAGAACTTTGTATGGTGGGTTGAGCAGGGATTGCGCCATATCAAAAATACTGTTGAAATAATTGATGCACCTGCCATCCGTGGTATGATTAACTTAAATTAAGTATGCGATCAAAATGGAGTAGTAAATCATGTATCTTAATACTATTTCTCCGTCCAGAGGAGCTAAACATTTAAGTAAACGAGTAGGTAGAGGAATAGGATCTGGATTAGGTAAAACAGGGGGTCGTGGACATAAAGGACAAAAATCTCGTTCTGGAGGTAAGGTGCGTCTTGGATTTGAGGGAGGACAGACTCCTTTATATCGTAGATTACCAAAGTTTGGGTTTACATCTCGCAAGGCTACGGTGACCCAAGAAATTAGGTTATCTGATTTATCTTGTATTTCAGACAAAGTAATAGATTTAAATGTTTTAAAAACCTATAATATTATTAGACGAAAAATTAAGTTTGTTAAAATTATAATGTCTGGAGAAATTAAACGTCCTGTTACGATACGTAAATTACGCGTTAGTAAAGGGGCGCGTACTGCAATTCAATCTATAGGCGGTCAAATAGAGGAGTAATTGAACTAAAATGATGACAGTTACTAATAAACAACAGTCTAGATCTACTTTTCAAAGTATCAAAGGCGGGTTAGGCGACTTGAAACGTAGAATTATGTTTGTAATTGGCGCTTTAATCATTTTTCGCATGGGATCATTTATTCCAATTCCAGGAGTAGATTTGATTGTTTTGGCACAAATTATTGAACAACAACACGGTACTATTATCGAAATGTTTAATATGTTTTCTGGAGGCTCTTTAAGTCGTGCTTCTATCTTTAGTTTAGGGATTATGCCATATATTTCAGCTTCAATTATTGTTCAGCTATTAACTACGGTACACCCTACTTTAATAGAAATTAAAAAAGAAGGAGAAAGTGGTAGGAGAGTAATTAACCAGTATATTCGTTATGGAACTTTAATACTTGGAATACTACAATCAGTAGGCATTGTCACTAGTTTGCCTAATGTATCGGGATTAGTGATTAATCCAGGATTTTCCTTTTATTGTATAGCAATTATTAGTCTTGTTTGTGGTACTGTTTTTCTAATGTGGCTAGGTGATCAAATCACTAGCAGAGGTATAGGAAATGGTGTTTCAATTATTATTTTCTCAGGGATAATTGCTGGATTACCACTGGCTATAGGGCATACCATAGAACAAGTGAGACAAGATGAGTTACATTTTTTTATATTAATTTTAATTATTTGCTTGGTATTGAGTGTTACTTTTTTCGTTGTATTTATGGAACGGGGACAACGTCGTATTTTAGTACATTATGCTCAACGTCAACAAGGCCGTCGTGTTTATGCTGCTCAAAGTACACATTTACCACTTAAAGTAAATATGGCTGGTGTCATTCCTGCTATTTTTGCTTCTAGTGTCATCTTGTTCCCGGGTACTGTAATTTCTTGGTTCGGAAGTAGTACTAATTGGCAATGGTTAACTATTATTTCTTTATATCTACAACCAGGTCAACCATTATACATCTTACTTTATGCGGCAGCTATTATGTTTTTTTGTTTTTTTTACACATCTTTAGTTTTTAATCCCCGTGAAACAGCTGAAAATTTAAAAAAATCGGGAGCATTTGTTCCTGGAATTAGACCGGGAGAACAAACTGCAAAATATATTAATAAAATTATGATTCGTTTGACTTTCATTGGTGCAATGTATGTTACATTTATTTGTTTAGTACCAGAGTTTATGAGAATTGCTATGAAAGTTCCTTTCTATTTTGGAGGAACATCTTTACTTATTGTAGTTGTGGTAATTATGGATTTTATGGCCCAAATACAAACTTTAATGATGTCTAGTCAATATGAATCTGTGCTTAAAAAAGCAAACCTGAAACATTTTAATCATTGATCAATAAATCATATACATATGATTATAGGAAACATTATGAAAGTACGTACGTCAGTGAAAAAATTATGTCGTTATTGTGAAATTGTGAAGAGACATAACGTTATTCGTGTAGTTTGTCGCGTGGATCCAAAGCATAAACAACGACAAGGATAATGGTTATTCAGTATAGAATAATTAACTTTTAGGAGTATAAAATAGTGGTACGTATAGCAGGTGTCAATATTCCTGATAGAAAACATGCTGTTGTTGCTTTAATGTCTATTTATGGAATCGGAAAATCCCGTGCTCGTTCAATTTGTCTGAATACAGGTATAGATGAACATGTACAACTTTGTAAATTGTCTGAAATTCATATAGATAAATTACGTGATGCGGTTGATGAATATATCGTAGAAGGGGATTTACGCCGAGAAGTAACTCTAAATATCAAACGTTTAATTGATCTTGGTACTTACCGAGGATTACGTCATCGTCGTAATTTACCAGTACGGGGACAAAGAACTAGAACAAATGCTAGAACTCGTAAAGGTCCTCGTAAGTTAATGAACAAATAATTTAAATAAGTAATTAATAAATAAAAAAGCACAAATATAAAATGATTAAATCATCCAATCTTCGAGCGCGCAAGCGGATCAAAAAACAAATTTTAGATGGCGTAGCCCATATACATGCATCTTTTAATAATACTATTATCACTATTAGTGATAAGCAAGGTAATACTTTAGGATGGGCTACAGCTGGGGGCTCTGGATTTAGAGGATCTCGAAAATCTACACCTTTTGCTGCGCAAATAGCAGCAGAGCGTTGCGCTGAAATAGTTCAAGAATATGGGGTAAAAAATTTAGAAGTTATGGTTAAAGGGCCAGGACCAGGACGTGAATCTGCGGTACGAGCGTTAAATGCAGCAGGATTTCATATTACCAGCATTACTGATGTCACCCCAATTCCTCATAATGGTTGCCGTCCTTCTAAAAAACGCCGTGTCTAAAGAAGATTCATTAGTTTATTTTCAAGGAATAAAAAATATGGCTAAATATTTAGGACCTAAACTTAAGTTAAGTCGTCGTGAGGGTACAGATCTTTTTTTAAAATCTGGAATTCGTACTATTGATTCTAAATGTAAACTCGAGCAACCTCCAGGGCAACATAATATGCGTAAATCTCGTTTTTCAGATTATGGAATACAGCTAAGAGAAAAACAAAAAGTTAGACGTATATATGGCATCTTAGAGCGTCAGTTCTCTAATTATTATAAGAGAGCTGCACGTATTAAAGGCAACACTGGTGAAAATTTATTAAAATTATTAGAAAGCAGATTAGATAATACTGTGTATCGTATGGGATTTGGAGCAACACGTGCTGAAGCCCGTCAATTAGTAAGTCATAAATCCATTATGGTTGAAAACCGTATTGTTAATATAGCTTCATATCAAGTTGTTCCCAATACTGTTATTAAAATACATGAAAAATCACATAAGCAATCTAGGATTCGTGCTTCTTTAGAACTTTCTGAGCAGCAAAGAGAAAAATTAGCATGGATTGAAGTAGATCCCATTAAACTACAAGGTCTATTTAAACGTTATCCAGAGCGTAGCGAATTATCTGCAAATATCGATGAACATTTGATTATCGAATTATATTCAAAATAAGTAAAATTTGTGAAATAGTAAAAAGAGAGGAAACATGCAGAATTCTGTAATAGAATTTTTAAAGCCACGTTTAGTAGATATTGAACAAATTACTGAAACACGCTCTAAAGTTACTCTGGAGCCGTTGGAACGAGGATTTGGTCATACTTTAGGAAACGCCCTACGTCGTATCTTACTTTCTTCAATGCCTGGATATGCTATAACAGAGGTTGAAATTGATGGGGTATTACATGAATATAGTACAAAAGAAGGTATACAAGAAGATGTTTTAGAGATTTTACTTAACTTAAAGAAATTAGCTATTAGAATTGAAGGAAAAGATAGCGTTACTTTAACTTTAAAAAAATCCGGTATTGGACCTGTAATCGCAAAGGATATTTTATATGATAGCAATAGCGTAAAAATTGTTACCCCTAATCATATTATATGTCATATAACTGACAAGAATACATCTATTAGCATGCGTATTAAAGTGCAACGCGGACGAGGTTACGTTCCAGCTTCTTCCAGGTTTAATTCTGAATCAGATATCTTACCAATCGGTCGATTATTATTAGATGCATGCTATAGCCCGGTAGAAAGGATTTCTTATAATGTAGAAGCTGCTCGCGTTGAGCAACGTACAGATTTAGATAAACTCATTATTGATATGGAAACGAATGGAACTATAGAACCGGAAGAAGCGATTAGGCGTGCAGCAACAATTTTATCTGAACAACTTGAAGCATTTATTGATTTAAGGGATATACATCAACCAGAACATAAAGAAGAAAAACCAGAATTTGATCCAGTCTTATTACGCCTTGTTGATGACTTAGAACTGACTGTACGTTCTGCTAATTGTCTAAAAGCAGAATCTATTCACTATATTGGAGATTTAGTACAACGAACAGAAGTAGAATTATTAAAAACCCCTAATTTGGGAAAAAAATCATTGACAGAGATAAAAGATGTATTAGCATCTCGTGGATTGTCTTTAGGAACACGTTTAGAAAATTGGCCTCCTACGAATATTTTAGATAATTAATCATGGATAATTTAATATTTAAAAAAAGGTAATTTATTATGCGTCATCGAAAAAGCGGTTCTAAGCTAAACAGAACTAGTGCTCATCGTAAAGCTATGTTTAAAAACATGGTTGTTTCATTGGTAATGCATAAAATAATAAAAACTACTTTATCTAAAGCTAAGGCATTGCGTCGTATTATTGAACCGTTGATTACGCGTAGCAAAGTGGATACGATCGCAAATCGTCGTCTAGTTTTTTCTAAAACTAGAAATAATGATGTTGTTACAAAATTGTTCACACAAATTAGTCCGCATTTTTATAATCGACCTGGAGGGTATACTCGTATACTAAAATGTGGATTACGTAAGGGAGATAATGCTCCAATGGCATACATAGAACTAGTGGAACGATCTAAAATAAGACAAAAAATATAAAAAATAATATAGAGGTATATAATTAAGTCTAGTAATGAACGTAAACATATCTTGATCATTTTATTCTAATACAGAGTTAGGTTTGAACCATTCTTTGTATGCATTGAGAATATCGCGCGCAGATGTTATTTTTTTCCCTGAAATTTGTAACATAGTAAGTATTAATACTCCAGAACCAGTACCAACATGAATACCATTTGGATTAGTTGCTAATATGGTACCAGGTAATATAGATGCCGACGACGAGTAGTTATTGATGTTTTGATTGCTTACTTCGGCATCCCATACTCTAATGCGATCATTTTTTATTTGAAAATAACTAATTGGCCATGGATTAAAAGCTCGGATGCATCGTTCCAATTGGATTGCTGATAAATTCCAATTGATGCGTGCTTCTTGTTTATTTAATTTATGCGCATATGTAGCATAAGTTGAGTCTTGAGGCATCAAAGTAGATGTACCTAATATAAACTGATCCAGTACTTGGAATAACATGGCAGATCCAATATTCATTAATCTATTAGAAAGAGTATGACTAGTGTCTTTTGGAAAAATTTTGCAAGGCATAATATGCAAAATATCTCCAGTATCTATTCCCAAATCCATTTGCATAATGGTTATTCCTGTAATGGAATCGCCATATTCTAATGCACGTTGAATTGGTGCTGGTCCACGCCAACGAGGTAATAATGAACCATGTACATTAATACAGCCTAGTCGTGGTATATTTAATATTTCTTGCGGTAAAATTAATCCATAAGACACAACTACTATCAAATCCACATCAATTTTTTTAATAATATAAATAATATCAGCAATAGATAAAGTACGAGACTGGAATAACGATATATTATATTTTTTTGCTATTTTATATAAAGATAAAAAGGATTTACATGTAGATACTTGTGTCTCTTGAGTAAACACTGCTATTATCTGATGCATAGACAGATGAGCCAGTGTATATAAATGCCATGCCGCAAAACTTGTAGTTCCAAAAAAAGCAATACGCAAAGGTCTTAAGTGTACCATAATATATATCAAAGAGGAAACTGATTCTTTTTATTAAATGTTTTAGATAATTTTTTTATTTTTTTATGAATTTTTTTAATTTTTAATGGAGACAAATGATCGATAAAAAGTTTTCCAAACAAATGATCTACTTCGTGTTGAATGCAAATTGCTAATAAATTATTAGCTTCCATCTCAAATTCATTACCATATTGATCTAATGATTGAATGGTTATTTTTTCTGAACGCGGAACAATTTCGTGTATTTGAGGAATAGATAAACAACTTTCAGGAATACCAATAACACCTGTTTTTTTTGTAATAGCAGGATTAATAAAAACTAAACGTTGTTTATTTTTTTTATAAAGATCAATAACAATAATTTGCTGGTGAATATTAACTTGTGTTGCAGCTAACCCAATGCCTTTTTTAAAATACATAGTATCAAACATATCATTTATAATTTGATTAGTATCATCAGATACCGCAACAACAGGATCAGCGATTGTTCTAAGGCGTTTATCCGGATAATACAGTATTTCTAATATCGACATAAAATAAAAAATTATTACATTAAATTTTTAATTCCATATATTATCTAGTGACTTACGAATATAATCAAGATATGATACAAGTATTTTATACTCATAATGATAATATATGGAATTAAAATTTATTAACGGTCAATGACATTTGGAATCGTTCTTGATACCTAGAATTTATTATTTAATTAAATAATTAAATAAATATTCGACGTGTACTAAATACATATAGAAACAGAGTACGCTGTACCGCAAAATATTTAATAGAATATACTTATATATTTTATTAATAAAAAAATCATTGATATATAAGAATCTTAAATTATTATAGATATTACATATAAATTAAAAGTTACCCAATTAATACTTGAAAATTTATTATTTTTTTAATATCGACTTAAATAAAAGAATATTATATGCTATTTATAACAAATAATTAATTGGAATCATAATCTACAATAAGGATATTTTCTTCATCAAATATGAAAGATTTACTTATACAGCTAAGTCAAGGGCAAGTAATTATTTATCCAACAGAATCAGTGTTTGGTTTAGGATGTGATCCTGATAATAAAAACGCAATATCTACTTTACTAAAAATAAAAAATAGATCTTGGAAAAAAGGTTTAATTTTAATTGCTGCTAATTATACACAATTACTTAGGTATATTGATGATAGTTGCTTAAATGAAACCCAAAGATCACGAGTTTTTTCTACTTGGCCTGGACCGATGACGTGGGTATTTCCGGCGCAATTTAATAGATCATATTGGTTAACAGGTCAATTTTCTTCTTTAGCAGTACGAGTCAGTCATTTTGAACCAATTCAACGTCTTTGCTTAGCTTTTGGAAAACCCTTGGTATCCACTAGTGCGAATTTATCTGGACAGCCTCCGGCACGTACTATTGAAGAAGTACACGATCAACTCGGGTATAACATATCTATCATGCATGAAGATATACTTGGAAGACCCAATCCTTCAACAATTAGAGATGTTATGACTGGTAAACTAATTCGTGAATAATTTTTATTATTCAAGGAGATAAATAAATGGATTCTTTTTCTGTTTTTGGTAATCCGATTAAACATAGCAAATCAGCAGAAATTTACGCATTATTTGCACATGAAATTGGAATATCAAAAAAATATAATCTTAAATTGGCAGTACAAGATAATTTCAATTATTTATTACATAATTTTTTTAATTTAGGTGGATTAGGAGCAAATATTACTTCTCCATTTAAAGAAAATGCATATTTTTTGTGTAATCAATTAACTGAACGAGCTGAAAAAGCTCGTTCAGTTAATACGATAAAAAAATTAAAAAACGGTACTTTGCTAGGAGATAATACTGATGGTATAGGATTTATTAGCGATTTAAAACGGATTAATTGGTTAGATAATAATAATCAAATCACTTCTCATGAAGAAGAACCTATAACGAATATTCTGTTAATTGGCGCTGGGGGCGCTGCAAAAGGAATTCTGCCTATATTATTAACGACTATAACAACATGTCACATAAATATAGTAAATAGAACGTTTTCTAGGGCACAGGAATTGACATCTTATTATCAGGAAATAGGATATAAAAATATATCATGCCTACCTTTATACAAATTACGTTATGACACCAATAAATATAGTTTAATTATTAATGCTACAACCAGCAATATACACAATACTATTCCAAAAATACCATATTTTCTTATTACTCCTGACACTAAATGTTATGATTTATTTTACACAAAACAAGATACGTTGTTCATAACATGGTGTAAAAAAAATGGGTCAAATTATTGTTCAGATGGATTAGGTATGTTAGTAGGACAAGCGGCTCATTCATTTTTTTTATGGCATAATACATTTCCTACTATTGATCCTGTGATAAATCATTTAAGATCTGTATTTTATATGTAAAATCGTATTAATTTGATAATGAAATAAATATAGGGTACGATTCTTTCATAAAAGATTTACTATTCTTAAAAAGTATATTGTGCAGATAAAATCTATAATTTTTAGAATTTATTTTTATTTTAAAAAAAATCATATATAATATGAAATATTGAGTTGATTTACTGATATTGTCTTTATTATTAAAAAATCATACTTGGCGGCATTAGCGCGATAGTACCACCTGATCCCATTTCGAACTCAGAAGTGAAATGTCGTAGTACCAATGGTAGTGTGAGGTATCCTCATGCGAGAGTAGGGGGCTGCCAAGTAAGTGTTAAAATTTAATGGAAATCTAATCATCGAAGCTATAAAACAGTTAAAAACAATACAGATGAATTAATTTTTTTATGTTTATCTGATAAATAAATTATGATAATGATTAATGAGTTTTTATCTGTTTATAGAAAATAAAAAACATATTAAACATTAATATAAATATTACAAATTTTATTTTTCAAATATTTTATTATGTGTTACATATATATTTATAGGATTAAAAGGCAATTGTAAACCATAATTAGGACTAATGTGTGGTAAAATAAAAAAGATAAAAATTTAAAAAAAGTTTTAATTGGAAATGTAATTAATTTTTAAAATAAAAATTATAATAAGAAGCAATGACTGAAATTCAGTAACTATATTACAATAAAGACTAAAAAGAATCTTTTTTCTTACGTAATTCAGAAAAAACTTTCCATTCTTCTTTAAGGTTACAAGGTAAATTTAATGATTTTTTTATATCTGAATTACCGCAACGAAAAAAAGGATTAACCTTTAGTTCTAAATTTAACGTTGTTGGCACGGTAGGTTGTTTGTTTTTATACAATTTAACAATCTTATTGCGATAGTTAATAATGGATTGATCTTGAGGTAAAATAGAAATAGCGAAGTTAACATTAGATAAAGTATATTCGTGTCCGCTGAAAATTAAGGTATTACGAGGAAGGTGTTTAATTTTTAAAAAAGATTCATACATATGTTGAGCGAATCCTATGCAGATTTTACCACAACCCACAGAGAATACAGTATCTCCGCAAAATAACCAGGGTGCGCTATAAAACCCAATATGCCCCAATGTATGCCCAGGTAAATTGAGAACTTTAAATTTTTTCTGTAATAATACAAAATCGTCTCCTTCTGATACCAAGAAGTGAGAACCATTATTTTTAGTTTCCGTGGGACCATAAACAATTGTTTTTGGAAAATGTTGAATTAATGGGGCTACCCCATTAACATGATCAACATGATTATGAGTCAATAAAATTGCTCGTAATCTGAATTGGAATTTTTTTAAAATACCTAGTACCTTTATTGCTTCTCCAGGATCAATAATTATGCATTCATTTTTATAATTATATAAAAGCCAAATATAATTAGTGCTTAATACCGGGACTCTAATGATATTCATCGTTAATCGCGAGTGATACAAATTTAAAATAAATATTTTAAAATATTTTCAGAAATATTCAATGGGTAAAAATATTATTTTTAGTACTTAGATTAATTGTTTTAAATATAAAAAATATAAGTGCAATAGAAATTTCGTAAATTACGAGTAAATAGTGTTGTGCCGTCGTTAAATCAGAAGATATATAAGTTTAATTCATAAGAATTTCGATACATAAGAACTTTATATGTTAAAATTATATATTCTATAAAAATAATATATATGCACATATATATAATAATTATTACAATTATATGATTAATTATATAATAATACTGATTTCGATAATATTATTATATTATCATTAATAAAAATCTTCATTTAGAGGGCATTTAGCAGCTAATCGAGCTAATTGATCGCATCGTTCATTATCTGGATGTCCAGTATGGCTTTTTAACCAATTCCAATGTATAATGCTATGAATTTGTATCGCTACATCTAGACGTTGCCATAAATCAATATTTTTTACTAATTTTTCTTCAGAAGTTTTCCAGTGATGTTTTTTCCATATATGAATCCATTGAGTAATGCCATGTAATAAATATTGGCTGTCAGTATTTAAAATAATTTGACAGGGATTTTTAAGCGATTCTAATGCGATAATAGCTGCCATTAATTCCATACGATTATTGGTTGTTAAGCGGTACCCAACACTAAATTCTTTCTTATGTTGTTTATACCGTAATATCGCAGCACAACCACCTGGACCCGGATTACCAAGACATGACCCATCCGTAAAAATTTCTATTTTTTTATACATATTATAGGATATATTATCATTTCAATTCAAATAACTAGTGTGACACAAATGAAAAGCTATGAGCACTAATATTATACGACAAATTGTTTTAGATACCGAAACCACTGGCATGAACAAGTTTGGACCACATTATGAAGGACATAGGATTATTGAAATAGGCGCAGTAGAGATAATAAACCGTCATCTAACTGATAACACATTCCATGTTTATCTGCAACCAAATCGTATGATTGATATTGAGGCCATTCAGGTACATGGAATTAGCGATCAATTTTTAAAAAATAAACCAACTTTTTCAGAAATAATAAATGAATTTTTAACATTCATTCGCGGGAGTGAATTAATTATTCATAATGCTCCTTTTGATCTAGGATTTCTTAATCAAGAATTACGAATTTGCAAGTCAAACTCAAAAAAAATAGAATCTTACTGCACTATAATTGATAGCTTAAAATTAGCTCGAAAAAAATTTCCAGGGCAACGTAACAGTTTAGATGCATTATGCGAGCGTTATTTCATTAATAATGGTAATCGACGAAATTTACATAGCGCATTACTTGATGCGCGACTTCTAGCTAATGTATTTTTGTCTATGAGTGGAGGTCAAATAAAAATGAAATTTATGGAAATAACGAATACAAATATATCGAATAATAAAATCAATAATATAATAGGACCAAACAATACAAAATGTACAAATAAAACATCATTAAAAATCATTTATGCTAACGAACAAGAAAAATTAGCTCACGAAGAATATTTAAATAGCATACAGCGGTTAAATAAATATTGTATATGGCGACAATAATAATGATGTAACAAAATAATAATTTTCAGATTATTTTTTATAATAAAATAAAACAATAGATACGTTTGTAAGTAGCATAAATATACTCTATCTTACAGATAAGTTTTAAATTGAAATAAATATATTTTTTATGAATGTTTATTAAAAAATTCACGTTTCTAATTTGTTGGTTAGGCATAATACATAATATCATAATATTATTATTTTTAAAGGAGTCATCATGTATCATGATATAATTTATAACGAATTTAATGAAACTATAAAAATGATGCAGATATTTTCTGGTAAAAAACATAACATTCAAGCAATAGAATCATCTGCAAAACTTATTGCTAATACTTTTAAAAAAGGAGGAAAAATATTGTCCTGTGGAAATGGTGGTTCACACTGTAATGCTATGCACTTTTCAGAAGAACTGACCGGACGTTATAGGAGCAATCGCGCAGGTTATGCAGCAATAGCTATTTCTGATCCCTCATATTTATCGTGTGTTAGTAATGATTTTGGGTACAAATATGTTTTTTCCCGTTATATTGAATCTATTGGAAATGAGAAAGACGTACTATTTGCTATCTCTACTTCTGGAGAATCAACCAATATTCTATATGCTATAGAAGCAGCGTACAAACAAAGTATGAAAATAATTTTCTTGACCGGAGAAAAAAAAGAAAACAAATTATCTAATTATATAGATATAGAAATTTGTGCGCCATATGCAAGTTATCTTGATTATATTCAAGAAATTCATATTAAAATAATCCATTTACTTATCCTGCTTATAGAAAAAGAAATGGTGTTTATTTCATGAGAAATGATGAAAATTGATGTCAATGTACTACAACCCATGCATAAGGATATCTATATAAATAGAAACACAAAAATGTATTTACTTGTTTTTTTTGTACAAACTTGATACACTCAGATCTGGATGTGTTTCGAAGAATTAGATGTTTGTGCCTACGAAAAAAAGTAGGAGATGTTATATTGTGCGGCTAAAAGAGTTTTGGTAAGCAAATGCCGATATAGCTCAGATAGGCAGAGCAGCGCATTCGTAATGCGAAGGATATAGGTTCAAATCCTATTATCGGCATAATATAATATTAACATTTTACTGACTTAAATAAATTTTTACTTATAATCATACATCTGCATCTATCAAGCAACAGCAACCTATTATCTTATTCGCTATACAATGCAAGAGATATTTACAACTGAGAGAAATTTTCAGAAAGATAATCAACTACCCCTTTCTGTGATGCTTCTAGTCCCTTTTTATTTTTGTTCCATTGAGCGGGACATAGCAAGCCATGAACCTCATGAAACTTCAAGGCATCTACCATGCGAATCATTTCATCAAAATTTCTACCAAAAGGTAAATCATTAACTACTTGATGCCGTATCACTCCTGATTTGTCTATTAAGAAAGAAGCGCGTAAAGCCACGCCTTTATTTGAGTGTTCAATACCATATTTTTTAATAATTTCACGTTTTATATCAGAAACCATAGCATATTTCAATAATCCAATTCCGCCCTGACTTACAGGAATTTGTCTCCAAGCGTTGTGCACAAAAACTGAATCTATAGAAACTCCAATAACTTCCACATTTCGTTTCTGAAACTCAACATAACGTTTGTTGCAAGCAATCAATTCCGATGGACACACAAAAGTGAAATCCATAGGCCAAAAAAACACTATTGCTTCTTTTTTATTAATATAATTTAATAAATTAAAATTATCTACAATTTCACCGTTTCCTAATACTGCGGAAGAAGTAAAGTCTGGAGCACAATGACTAACTAATACCATTTTGATTCCTTATAATCTTTGTTGTAATTTATTTAAAATGTTGACGACATTAAATAAACGAATATTGATACTGACAATCAATACTCAGTCTGCTGTTTAAACTATCTTTATACAAACAATACTGTATAAAAAATTGTTAAAAATAAAAAAAATTCCTTATCTATTTACATATTTTTTGTAGAATCTCATTCTTTCTTATGAGTTACTAATCTGATTATTTAGTATTATTTCATGTAGATGCTATATTTACAATAATATGATTCGGAAAAAATTTATTGTTTATTATTAACAATAATTATAATCGATTATTACTGTATAATTTATCTTAAATCCTTATTTTCAGAATTAAACCATTAATTAAAATTTAATATTTCGTGATAATAAATATAGAGAACCACAATAATTACTCTATATTGTATATATAGTAGTATTTGTCAATTAAAAACTAGTATTTCATAAAAAAATTATAAAAACTTGGAGATTTTTTATTTATTTTTCTTAAAAACCAAATCCTTGTATCTAAATTTAAAAATTTAGGGTCAATCATGACCACTTAATTGAAAATAACTTGATCAATTCAATCAGATTATTTGAGATCTTCTTAAAAAAATTAAATTCAGGAAATCTATGATACTTGATATTATCACTAATAATAATGATTTGCAACATACAAATTCAATGATGTCATTGAGATTTTCATGACCAATATCTACATATTCTAGCTATTACATAAACACTCATGTGTAATCTCTGACTCAATAAAATTAATATTTAATTTAATAATTGGTAAATAATAAGAACATATAGGATGATATAAAAATGTAATCGATAACGATTAAATAATCGTGTGAATAATATTAGATAATATTAATTGTAAAATTTTTCACCATATTTTCACTCGTAAATAAAAAATCGATCCAAATAATATATCAAGTAATTAATATTACAATAATAAATTATTTTTAACAGTAGACATAATATTTCTTTGAAAATACTTTGTTAACAAAATTGTATACTATATATAGTAACGATTTTAGTAATTTTAGGTATGAAATCAATTAATTTTAATTAATACAACTTATCTAAATAAAAATCTATATTAAAATTCAAAAAATAGCTATTAAATAATTGATGATAATAATCACCATAAACTATTGACCATCATATTAATATGTGTCAAATATAGCTATAACTATTGAATATTTTTATATATGCAACAAATCTTGTGTTCTATCAATTTTATTTGATAGATCTTAAACGATATTATTATTTAATTTATATTTTTTTTAAAATCAATATTAATTAAGTCAGAAAAAATATAAAAAAATTGTTATCATATTTATTAAGGATTATAAATTATGGCATATCATATAACTTTGTAAGTTATAAATATATTACGTTTATTGTGCATAATATATATTAAATACAGTTTATAATCAGTACTGACTATATTTATATATTGATTAATAAACATTTCTTTAATTAGGATAACATCTATGCCATTTCAATTATTACAAACAGATGGCTGCGCACGTCTTGGTAGACTTATTTGTAACCGCGGAATAGTAGATACGCCTGCCTTTATGCCAGTAGGGACCTATGGATCCATAAAAACATTAACTTCAAAGGAAATTGAAACCAGTGGAACACAAATTATTTTAAGCAATACTTTTCATTTATGGTTGCGTCCTGGTTTAGACATTATAAAACTACACGGTAGCTTACATAAATTCATGAGTTGGAATGGCCCTATAATTACAGATTCTGGAGGATTCCAAGTATTTAGTCTAAGTAAAATGCGTACAATTACAAAAGAAGGAGTATGCTTTAAAAGCCCTATCGACGGTCATCTTGTGTTTTTAACTCCAGAAAAATCTATAGAAATTCAGAATGATTTGCAATCCGATATAGTTATGATATTTGATGAATGCATATCTTATCCCAACACTTGGGATTATGTAAAAAAATCAGTAAACATATCTTTAAATTGGGCTGAACGCAGCCGTTTACATTTCGATACATTACGTAACTCAAATATGTTGTTTGCTATTATTCAAGGGGGTATGTATAAAAATTTAAGAGATGTGTCAGCAAAAGAATTAATAAATATTGGTTTTGATGGATATGCAATAGGAGGTTTATCAGTAGGTGAGCCAAAAAAGGAAATGTATCGTATTTTATCTCATATATGCAAATTAATTCCTACAAATAAACCACGCTATTTAATGGGTGCTGGTAAGCCAGAGGATTTGCTGGAGGCTGTGCAAAAAGGTATTGATATGTTTGATTGCGTTATACCAACACGTAACGCTCGTAATGGATGCCTATTTGTTTCTGATGGAACAATTAAAATTCGTAATACGCAATACAAAAAGGATACTTCTCCTTTAGATGGAAACTGCGATTGTTATACTTGTCAACATTACAGTCGTTCATATTTGCATCATTTAGATTGTTGTAAAGAAATTCTTGGTGTGCGTTTAAATACCATTCATAATTTAAGATATTACCAGCGTTTAATGGAGGAATTACGTCAAGCTATAAAAACAAAATCATTGAAAAACTTTATCGATATTTTTTATAAGCGTGTTAATCGTATTTAATACTGAATTTACATTCAGTATTTTTTTTAATTAGACCCAATGATTCAAACTATTTATAAAACAGGAAATATACATGAACATATTTACTCATTCTGCTTGGGCAAGTGTCAATGCTAATTCTCAGGGTAATCCGTATTCCTTAGTGATCATGTTAACAGTATTTGCTGGAATTTTTTATTTTATGATCTTTAGACCCCAACAAAAACGTAATAAAATTCATAAAGAATTATTAAGCTCCATCTCTAAAGGAGATGAAATCCTAACTAATGGGGGGTTAGTCGGGCGTGTAGTCAAAGTTACAGAAACAGGTTATATCTTTGTTATTCTCAATGACAAAAATAACACTGATGGTAATGAAATATTGATTAAGCGTGACTGTGTTACTGCTATTTTGCCTAAAGGCACTATGAAAGCATTATAATTTACAATTTCAATATAGATTGAGATAAGATTTTGTGTTAAATAATTATCCGTTATGGAAGTATCTTGCGGTTATCTTAGTATTTGTTACTAGCATAATCTACACATTACCGAGTTTATATAGGGATCATCCTACAATATATATTGTTCCGTGTGCTCTAGAACAAAACTATCAAGAAATAGATGATATTTTATTATGTCAAATAAAAAAAATACTAACATACGAAGAAATAATTAATAAATCTATTGTATTGCAAGCAAATAAAATTCGAATACAATTTTTTCATGAACAGGATCAACTGCAAGCTTACCAAAAACTATCAACTATTTTTTCGAAGAAGTATCAGATATTACTTTGTAGTACTCCAAACATACCACATTGGTTATCTGCAATAAAAGCTAAGCCTATAAAATTAGGATTAGATTTATGTGGTGGAATGTATTTTGTAATACATGCAAATACGAAAACTGTACTAGATAAATTTCAAGAACAATATATGTCTTCTTTAAGAGCTATCTTATTTGAAAAAAACATTCCCTATTTAAAAATATACAAAATTAGAAATCATGATATTGAAATTAATTTTCAAAATTCTAATTATAGAAATCAAGCAATTTTACCTTTATCTGAAGTAGATAATGACCTAATATTGCATGCAATGGGAACCAACAAATTACATGTGATTTTTTCTGAAAGAAAAAAAAATGCAATTCGTGAGAACATAATACATAAAAATTGTACTATTTTACATCATCGTATCCATCAGTTAGGTATTACTGAGCCATTAGTACAACGTCATGGAAGTGATCATATTATTATAGAATTACCCGGTTTTCAAGATATTGAAAAGATCAGAGAGATGCTTGGCACTACAGCAAGCCTGGAGTTTCGACTGGTTAATTCAGCAATAAGTGAATTTGAAATAAATAATAATTTAATTCCAGAAGATTCTGAGATAAAATTAAGCAATAATGGTTATTTAATACCGTTATATAAAAAAATAGTGTTATCTGGAGACAATATTATTAATTCTAATGTTAGTTTAGATGAATATAATCGACCTCAAGTAAATATTTCTTTAGATAAAACAGGTAGTATTTTAATTTCTAATTTTACCAAAAATAATATTGGCAAAGCAATAGCTACTTTATTCGTAGAATACAAAGATAACGGAAAAAAAGATTCTAAAGATCACGCTATTTTAATTAAACATGAAAAAGTTATTAACATTGCTACTATTCAATCTCAATTAAGTGATAATTTCCGTATCTCCGGAATCAACAATTTAAATGAAGCACGTCATCTTTCGTTATTATTACGTATGGGGAATTTAGCAGCACCTATTCATATTGAAGAAGAACGCATGATTGGTCCTACACTTGGTAAACAAAACATTGTACGGGGATTTACCGCATGTGCTTTAGGATTATTAATTTCTATATGCTTTATGATTTTATGGTATCGTTACTTTGGATTAATCGCTAGTGTTGCTTTAATTGCTAATTTAATACTTATGATAAGTACGATGTCTATAATCCCAGGAATAGTGTTAACTATGCCAAGTATAGTAGGAATAATATTGACTTTATCCGTAGCTGTAGATGCAAATGTATTAATTAACGAACGAATCAAAGAAGAAATAAAACAAGGTAAACCAGTACAATACGCTATATACACAGGATATCGTAAAGCGTTTACTAGTATTGTAGATGCAAATATTACAACTATTATTACTTCTATTATACTATATTTAATTGGTACAGGACCAATCAAAGGATTCGCTATTACTACTGTTATTGGAGTAGGCACATCAATGTTTACATCTATTGTCGGTACTCGTGCTATTGTTAATTTAATCTATGGGAAACGACGTATTAATAAGCTATCCATTTAACTTTTTAAGTTTTTAAATCATATATACCAATTTTATACATTTTAATTGAATTTCTTTAAAATGAGTGAAAGTTATTATAAAATTTACGATTTTCTTGCATGGAAACGTTTAATATTTTTTTTATCGATATTTTTATTCTTTATTTCATGCTGTACTATGATAACGCGCGGTTTTAACTGGGGACTAGATTTTACTGGAGGTATGTCAGTTGAAATTACTTCAGAAAAAGATGTAAATCTCATTAATATTCAAAATATTTTAATTGAATCAGGATTCAAAAACCCTATCGTGCAACATTTTGGTTCCCCGAAAGATATCATGATACGATTACCATTGGATCCTAATGAAAATAAGATTAATCAACATACTATAAGTATAGTACTATATACTTTACGACAAGGTATTGTTCACAATTTTTCAGTTAAACAAGTAAATTGGATTGGCCCCAGTGTTCATAGTCAACTGATAAATACAGGAATAATAGCTTTATTAGTCGCATTAATATGTATCTTAGTATATATAACTTTTCGTTTTGAATGGAGACTGGCAACTGGGGTAGTCATATCTTTAACATATGATATGATAGTTATTTTAGGTATATTATCTTTATTTGCTATTAAAATAGATTCCACCATTATTGCTGCCCTAATGTCAGCAATTGGTTACTCTATTAATGATAAAATTGTTATTTTTGATAGAATTAGAGAAAATTTTTATTATACACCTGTATCAAAATCTATAGACATATTTAATATCTCATTGAGTCAAGTATTAAGTAGAACTATTATAACTTCAGTTACAACTATTATGGTACTACTGATACTACTAGTTTGGGGGGGAGATATATTACATGGATTTGCAGTTACTTTATTACTTGGAACTATTATTGGCACAGTATCATCTATATATATAGCTTCAGCGTTAGCATTCAAATTTGGTACTGCACGTGATCATTTTATAAAAATTAATAAAGAATAAAATTTTTCACTATTTGATTTTATATATTTGCTTAACAAACATCAAAAATATAATAGTATTTTTACTACTATAGCAACACTGATTGATATTACTGTTGATATAAGTGTTTTGGAATACAGTCTATATATGATGTATGATTTTATTTATATTTTAACAAAATTAAATTTGTAACAACACTACAGTATGCGTTATATATTAACGCATACGTATTTAATCATCAATAAACATTACTACAATTAATATATAAACAAATGAAATCTAATACATTATTATGTAATAAAATATTAGCTGTGATACTTGTATCGCATGTCTGATTATGACTTCAACATTTACTGAATAATTTACTAATATCATGACATGATCGAGAGATCCAAAACAATAGCACTCTCGTAATATCGGATTTAAATTATTTTTTTATTAATAAAAATTGATCATATAAAAATATATTTAGTTTCACGATCTCATGATACTATGACAGATAATATTATACTACATGACAAAAGATTTTTAACAAGAGCGCTCCAATTGGCATGGAAAGGACGCTTTACTACAATGCCTAATCCTAATGTAGGGTGTGTTATCGTTCGCAACAATAAAATTATAGGAGAGGGATATCACATACGAGCAGGAGAAGCACATGCTGAAATACATGCGTTACGTATTGCTGGAAATTTAGCACAAGGAGCAACTGCTTATATCACTCTGGAACCATGTAGTCATTACGGACGTACTCCTCCTTGTACTACTGCATTAATTAATGCAGGAATTAAACGCGTTGTTGTAGCTATGTTAGATCCTCATTTTTACGCAAGAGGACGTGGTTTGAATTTGTTACAGCAAGCAGGTATTGAAGTACAACATAGTCTGATGTTACCTGAAGCTGAATCAATAAATCGAGGATTTCTCAAACGTATACGTACCGGATTTCCATGGGTTAAATTAAAATTAGCTGCATCTCTAGATGGCAGGACCGCTATGTCTTCTGGAGAAAGTAAATGGATTACATCTATTCAGGCGCGCCAAGATGTACAACGTTTCCGCGCAGAAAGTGATGTCATTCTTTCTACTGCTGGCACTGTTTTAGCAGATGATCCAAAATTAAATGTACGTTGGGCATGCTTTTCAGATGAAATGAAACGTATTTATGCCAACAATCAAATTAGGCAACCACTGAGAGTCATTATTGATAGCACAAATAGAGTACTTCCAACACATCGTATTATACGATATAAGGGAAAAATTCTACTCGTGCGTTTAAAAAAAGATCATCGAAATTGGCCCTCATCAGTAGAACAACTATTATTATCATCAATTAATTGTCATGGCCATCATCGAATAAACCTAAAAGAATTAATGCAACACCTTGGATATCGTGAAATTAATAATATTTGGGTAGAAGCAGGAGCTACTTTTTCAGGGGTATTATTAGATATTGGATTGGTAGACGAACTTATTTTGTATCAAGCTACAAAATTTTTAGGATCTGACGCGCGACCTTTATGTTTATTACCAAACATCAAATGTCTCAATGACATTAAAACTTTTAAATTACTTGACATAAAAAATGTAGGACCAGATCTTCGTTTAAGATTAATCCCAAAGGGGATGTAATATATTTTTTTTAGTTATACCAATTATGCTATACTGTAACGTGTTTATTTGTAAATAAGAACAAGTAATGATTTTAGTAGTCTGATAATAAGGATTATTATGAATATTATTGAAAGCGATACTATGGCAAATAAATCTAAGATTGCTATCGCGGTTGTTCGGTTTAATCGTTTCGTTAATAATAATTTACTCGAAGGAGCTTTAGATGTTTTAAAAAGAATTGGGCACGTGAAAGATGAAAATATAACCATAATTTGGGTTCCAGGTTCTTATGAATTACCGTTAATCGCAAAAGCATTGGCTATTAGTCACAAATATGATGGAATAATAGCTTTGGGCACAGTAATTCGTGGATTTACTGTACATTTTGAATTTGTTGCAAAAGAATGTAGCTCTGGATTATCCAGAATTTCCATGGAAAACACATTGCCTATTGGATTTGGATTACTTACTACGGATAATATTAGTCAAGCTATAGAACGTTCAGGCATTAAATCTAATAACAAAGGATCAGAAGCTGCTTTGGCTGTTTTAGAAATGATTAATATACTAAAAATAATTAAAAATAGCTCTTAATATACATATAAAAATATATAAAAGGAATTATGTGAAAGCAATTAGCAGAAGGCGTGCTCGTGAATGTACATTGCAGGCGTTGTATTCCTGGCAAGTATCTAAAAATGATGTTAAAGAAATAGAGCATTATGTTGTAAAAGAGCAAGATATTCAAGATTGTAATATCTCTTATTTTCATGAATTATATATTGGAGTAATAAGTTGTGCTGAAGAATTGGATAAATTAATGATACCGCATTTATCCCGCAATTTAGAGAAATTAGGTTATATTGAACACTCAGTGCTACGTATTGCATTGTTTGAGCTTACCAAATGTAATGATATACCATATAAAGTTGCCATTAATGAAGCAATTGAGCTTGTAAAAAATTTTGGAGCTGAAAAAAGTCATAAATTTGTTAATGGAGTATTAGATAAAATAGTCAATCAGCTTTGTGTTAGTAAAAACGATCATATTATTAAATAATAATGATATGATCGTTTTTATAATGAAAAATAAATTTGAAAGAACAATAATTGCTTTTATTAATCCTAAACTGAATAGATGTGTGCTACTGATATGTTTTTTAAATATGATTAGTGATTTGAAATTGTCTAAAATATGGTGTTTATTTGCCACTGGTTTTGGTTTAGGTACAATTTCTTGGCTACCAGTAGGAACTGCGGCGTCATTATTAGCAATACCAATATGGTGGGTTTTGAATTATTTATTTCCGTTTCAGTTTTATTTTTTGTTCTTGATTATTGGAACAGGAGTGGGTATATATTTTTGCGATCATACTACTAAAATAATTGGTGTTCATGACCCTAAATCAATCGTTTGGGATGAATTTGTTGGTATGTGGATGACATTAATTATAGTACCAATACACAGTTGGTTGTGGACGATTATCGCATTTTTATTATTTAGAATATTTGATATAGTAAAACCTTGGCCAATTTCATGGTGTGATCGTGAAATAAAAGGAGGATTTGGAATAATTATTGATGATATATTAGCGAGCATTATATCAGTTTGTATCATTTTATTACTAATGAATTTATATCATTAAAATTTTTTACAAAATGTATATATATCGATAATATTGAAGGTTAGCTTTATATGCGTTAAATTATTTAAACGTCATACTACATTGAATACAATCCTGTTAATGTATCCATTTTATAATTTTTTTATAAATACCTATACTATCTAATCCCAATTCAGAAAGTATCTCTGATTGTGAACCTTGAGAAATAAAAAAATCAGGCAAACCAATATTTAAAACTGGAATTGATAACTTATTCTGCATAATAAATTCATTCACCCCGCTTCCGGCTCCACCCATTATTGTATTTTCCTCTAATGTTATTAAAACTTGGTGATTTTTAGCAAGATTTTTTATTAAGTTTCCATCTAATGGTTTAACAAATCTCATATCTACTAGAGTCGCATTTAATTCAGATGCAACATTATAGGCTGATTGCAATAAAGTTCCGAAATTAAGAATTGCAATGCAATTTCCTTGACGACGTATTACACCTTTACTTAATGGTAAAGTATACAATTTTGTTGTATCTACTAAATTACCGGGTACAGCATATCCCTTAGGATAACGTACAACACTAGGTCCATATCGATAGCGATATCCTGTATATAGCATCAACTTACATTCACACGCATCACTAGGGGTCATTATTATCATATTCGGAATACAACGTAAATACGATAAATCAAAAGCGCCTTGGTGAGTTTGTCCATCTGCTCCGACAATACCTCCTCGATCGACAGCAAATAACACAGGCAAATTCTGAATTGCTACGTCATGGATTACTTGATCATATGCGCGTTGTAAAAATGTTGAATAAATAGCGACAATAGGTTTATAACCCGCTATAGCTAATCCAGCAGCAAATGTCACAGCATGTTGTTCAGCAATTGCAACATCAAAATATTGTTTTGGATATTTCTGAGAGAAGGTACTCATTCCAGAACCTTCTCTCATCGCGGGCGTAATTCCTATAATCTTATTATCTCGAGCCGCAACTTGGCATAACCAATCACCAAAAATTGCAGAATAAGTTATATTTTTAGAATGCTTTGTAGTAGTAGGTAACGATCCAATTTTAGGATCAAATTTTGGTACTGCGTGCCATTTAATAGGATCTTTTTCTGCAGGTTCATATCCACAACCTTTTTTGGTAATAACATGTAAGAATTGTGGACCTTTCATATCACGTATATTTCTCAAAATATATACTAATTCTAATACATCGTGTCCATTAATGGGGCCAATATAATTAAAACCAAGTTGTGAAAATAATGAATTTGATGTGCCATTACAATTTTTGATTTGGTTACCAGTATGTTTAATCAATGTATTAGTTAAAAACATGTCAGACAATATTTTATTGTTGTCTACTTTTAAATTGGAATATACTTTTTTTGATAAAATATGAGTATGATGATTGTTTAATGCTCCTACGTTTTCTGAAATAGACATTTCATTATCATTTAAAATAATCAATAAATCAGAGTTTGTAGATCCAGCATGGTTCATTGCTTCAAAGGCCATCCCAGCAGTTATTGCTCCGTCTCCTATCACGCATACTGTACGACGTCCTAGCATTTCTCGTTCCGCCGCTATTGATAGACCTAATCCCGCGCTAATTGAAGTAGAAGAATGTCCTACTGATAAAACATCATATTCGCTTTCGTCACGACAAGGAAATGGATGTAATCCGTTCCTCCTTCTAATACTAAAAATACGTTCGCGTCGCCCCGTAAGAATTTTATGCGGGTATGCTTGATGCCCTACATCCCAAATTAAATAATCAAATGGAGTATTATATACGTAATGTAGTGCTACGGTAAGCTCAATAGTCCCTAATCCAGATGCAAAATGTCCGCTAGATCTACTAACACTAGTTAAAAGAAATTGACGTAACTCATTACACAACTTTGTTAAATGATCTTCAGATAATTGTCTCAATTCGTTAGGAGTATTGATTAAACTTAATATGGGGTATTTATTTGAATTACAGTTCATTTAATATTATTTATTTACGTAATTTTAGTTGTTACGTTTAATGATATAACGCGAAAATGCAGATAAAATATTAACGTTGTAGCCTAATTTCGCAATGTATTTTAAAGATGTTAATGACTCACAATATAAATCTTGAGCTTTAGTGCGAGCCGTGTTTAATCCTAATATTTTTGGATAAGTGTTGTTGACATCATTATGTTTCGATTGCATACTGTGTTTTTTTTTCTGATCATATGCATGTGAAATATCTATAATGTCGTCTTGTATTTGAAAAGCTAAACCTATAGTTGTAGCATAGTGGTCTAGAAATGACAATACGTCGTCGCAGCTTTTGCTTTTGTTTCCTGCTGCTAAAGCTCCAATGCGAACTGCAGCTCGAATTAATGATCCTGTTTTGTACTGATATATGGTTTCTAACTGTGTGGCTGATATATTTTTATTATTTTTACTAATTAAATCTAAAGACTGACCTAAGCACATTCCATTAGCTCCGCTGGCAGAAGCTAATGTAGCAATCATTTTTAAACGATCTTGATCTGTGACAGTTGGCATATGTGCTTCTGAAAGAATGGTAAAAGCCAATGTATGTAGAGCATCGCCTGCTAAAACAGCAATGGACTCTCCAAATTTGACATGACATGTTGGATGTCCTCTACGCAGTTTATCATTATCCATAATAGGTAAATCATCATGAATTAAAGAATAAGCATGTATGCATTCAATGGCTGCTGCTGGGGCATTGAGATTTGACGATCTAATACCAAACAATTTCCCTGTTTGATAAACCAAAAAAGGACGTAGCCGTTTTCCTCCCAACAGAACACTATAACGTATTGCTTGCATAAGGAGAGATACATCTTGTTTAAGAAACATAAGTAAATAACGACTAATGGCTTCGTCTACTCGTTGATGGCTGTCACGTAACTCATTAACAAAATCAATCATAAGCATAGTCTTGTACTAACACCATAAAATAAACACTATTAGTATGTGTATTTAAATAACACACACGGTATATAATAATATTACATAATAAAAATATCTATATGTTAGTATAATTATTTTTATAAATTCATATACTGATTACGTATATAATAGATAATAGCCTATTATCATTTTTGATGCGATAATCCAAAAGAAGAGCACATTATTATATAAATAATAATAATTTATATAGTATAAGATTACTATATCTAATATATTATTCTTATGCTTATGTATTTTAATGCTTAAAATATTTATATGAAAATAATTATTAAATTATCACCAGAAATTACAATAAAAAGCCGTGCTATACGAGTTTTTTTTATAAAAATCCTCATTACAAATATTAAAACTATTTTAAAAAAAAATAATGAATCAGCATCAATTATACGTAATTGGGATTATCTTGAGGTAATATGTAATAATAAAAAGTACCAAAAAATATGCGCTATTTTAGTGAATATTCCTGGAATTCACCATTTATTATTAATTAAAAAACATGTGTTTCATTCTTTACAAGATATTTATGAAAAAATTATATTCAGTCTGAATGATGAGATTAAATTATCAGGCAAAAGTTTTTGTGTTCGAGTGAAACGTTGTGGCAAACATAATTTCACTTCTCAAGAAGTTGAACATTATTTAGGGAATAAACTGTGTCAAAACATAGCTAATATTAGAGTTAACTTAACAAAACCTGAAAAAACTATATATTTGGAAATTAAAGATAATCAACTTTTTATAATTATCAAGCGTTACGAAGGATTAGGAGGTTTTCCGATAGGTACGCAACAAGAAATGTTATCATTAATTTCAGGAGGATTTGATTCAGCTGTTGCTAGCTATATGTTAATTCGGCGAGGATGTAAAGTGAATTATTGTTTTTTTAATTTAGGCGGAGCTATGCATACTGTTGAAGTATGTAGGGTAATACATTTTTTATGGAACAAATTTAGTAGTTCTCATAAAATAAAATTTATTTCTATTGATTTTTCAGAAGTCATTAAGGAAATTGTTGCTAAAATAAAAGACAACCAAATAGGAGTAGTGTTAAAACGCATGATGATACGTTCTGCATCGTTGGTAGCTAATCGTTTTAAAATTACCGCGTTAATAACAGGAGAAGTGTTAGGACAAGTATCAAGCCAAACTTTAAGTAACCTAACACTTATTGACAGTGTTTCTAATCATGTAATATTTCGTCCTTTAATTGCTTATGACAAGGAAAAAATTATCAATTTAGCTCGAAAAATAGGCACAGAGATACTTTCAAAATCTGTTCCAGAATATTGCGGAATAATATCAAAAAAATCAACTGCAAAAACAACAAAACAACTGATCGAATTTGAAGAAAATAATTTTGATTTCACCATATTAGATCGTGCAGTGTCTCAATCTTATGTAATAGACGTACAAAATATTCCTGATAAAATCATTAATCAACATGTATTTCAAGTAGAAACTAAAAAAATATTGGATTCTACTGATGTAGTATTGGATATACGAACAGAAATTGAACAAGAAAAAAATCCTCTTTATTTAAATAATATAGAAATAAAAAAAATACCTTTTTATAGTCTAATTGATCAATTTTCTAAATTAGATCCCAATAAAGTATATTTATTATATTGTGATCATGGTATAATGAGTCAATTGCAAGTAATGTATTTGCATAGACAGGGATTTCGCAATGTAAAGATATACAGACCGCCTAGATAATGTATTAGAAAACACGTCACGCACGAACAAATACTTCAATTAAAAATTTTGATTAATAATGAGGTCCTTACTTAATTAGTAATTAAGTATATTAAAAATTGTTTTATAGAAAACGTCACTGTGTTGGTTTAAGTATTACTGAATTACAATTAACTTTTATTGATAAATTACAGTAATCATACTACCTGTAATTACGGTTTTATAGATTATAAAAAACATAATTTTTTTTTAGTGTTTATTGAAATATTTTGCGTTTTAATGAAGTAATGGGATTTATATATTTCATTGCACTATTAACTGTAAAATTTCACCGTATTACAAATAATTAATGTAGTGTGTTAATTACTATAACGCATAATAAGGATATAATTAATGAAAAAAACAATACCAACCATACTCCTTTCATTTCTAATAAAAATCCACCTAAAATCCCACCGAATCCTATTCCTAAAAATTGACCAATGGAATAAATACTAATAGTAGTTACTTTATATTTTTTTTGTGCTTCTTTATTTATCAAAGCAGGTAATATTGTCTCTATTAAACTAAATGCTATAAAAAATAGCTGCATTCCAAATAAAAACATTTTACTATATAACGTATTCATTGACATAATTAGTTCAGATAAAAATAAAATATTCATACAAGCAATTAATATCTTTTTTGTACAATTTTTACCTTCAAAATAGAAAATACATGTCAATACTACGATCGCAGATATTATCATAATAATACTATAAATTTTCCAATGTATACTAAGAGGAAATCCTAAATTTATCATTGTTTTGGGTAAAACAATAAAGTTTAACATTAAAATAGTATGTGTAAAAAATATGCTGACATTTAATTTCATTAATTGTGAATGCGTTAATATATGTTTAATTTTACTAAACATAATAAATAAATTTTCATCATTTTTTACGGGGTGAGAAGAAATAGGTGGTTTTATAATACAAATTAGAACAATGGCTACTATAATTAATATAGCAATACTATGAAATAATCCATTCAATCCAAACCTATTAGTAATAATTGGTCCAAAAACCATAGAAGCAGCAAAAGCTATACCAATACTCATGCCAACTGACGCCATAGCTTTTATGCGATGTTGTTCTTGTACTGAGTCTAATAACAACGCTATAAGTGAGCTGCCAATAGCTCCTGATCCTTGTAGTGCTCGTCCAATAATAAGCCCCCAAATATTATTAGTAGTTGCTGCTATTTCACTACCAAAAATAAATAACACTAATCCCCCGATAATAACAGACTTACGTCCAATTTTGTCAGACATTAATCCAAAAGGTAATTGAAAGATTATTTGCATTAAACCATATACTCCAATAGCTACACCTAGCGAACTTCCATTCGCTCCTTGCAAGGAAACAGCATGAATAGTTAAAACGGGCAGAATCATAAATACTCCTGCCATGCGTAATGCAAATATCGTGCTCAATCCTAATATAATGTAAAATTCTTTTTTAGTCATTATAGTGTTAACAATAGATAGATATCGGAATATCTTAAATTTATATATTTTAAAAATATCGATATATATAAAATGTTTAAAATAAAAATTTTATAAATACTAAGAAATATCATATTATTTATTCATTTAAACTAATAGTATTTCGCGTATGTCATATTTACAGTAATATATTTTTTGTAGAAAATAAAATATGATCTAAGGATAAAAGCAAATTTAATGATACTATAATGATAAGAGATAATACAAACATTTGCTTTGCCCACAAACTATCATGATTAATTATTCTATAACCATAAAATCCCATATATAACCACCATAAATTTATAACGCTAATTATTATTAAAAATATATAACTAGTGTACCCCATAACAGTAAATAATATAGTTGCTATAATAAACCCAATTATATAAACAACCATATGATTCTTAGTTGACTCCACTCCCTTTTTAATAGGGAAAGTTGGAATACAAGCTATTTTATAATCATTTAATCGTAAAATAGCAATGGAATGAGAATGTGGGATTTGCCACAAACTAAAAATTATTAATAATATCAAAGCTCCTACATCAAATTGATTTGCAGCGGTACAATATCCAATGACTGGCGGCATTGCTCCTGATATACTACCCACCATTATACTATAAATAGATCTACGTTTCATCCATAAACTATACACACCGACGTATATAAATAAACCTATTGCCGATAAATATATTGTCAAAAAATTTTTAGTAAAACTCAAAAACAAAAATCCAAATATACTTAAGATTACTGCATACAATATACTTTGATTTAGAAAAATTTGACTGTGTTGCACCAAGACTCTATTTTTAGTTCGTTCCATAACTGCATCAATATCTCGATCAATAATGTTATTTAACACACAGCCAGCAGCTATCACTAAGGTCGTTCCTACAGTCATTGTGATAAATAAAGAACAAGATATAGCATCTCGCGATGCTATTAAAAATCCCCCTGTAGACGACATTAAATTACCTAAAACAATTCCTGGTTTCGTTAAGTGTAAATAATATTTAATCATAACAATTAAACTATCTTATTTAAATCATCAAATTATGATGCAAATGTGTCATAATCCATACACTTCCTAGCACAAGGATAAAAACAATAAATATTGTGAATATTAAAGATATTAAATTCCATGCTTGATTAGATACATTTCCCAAATGCAAAAAGAAAATTAAATGAACAATAATCTGCATTATTGAGCAAAATACAATAATATTTATTAATATTTTTTTATTTATTGCGTCATGTGTAACCATAACAAATGGAACGATTGTCAAAACAACAGATAATGCAAACCCAATTAAATATGACTTCTGTGTATAACCATTCTTCATTAATCATAGTACTCCCAGTAAATACACCTCAGTAAATACACATATCCATATAATATCAAGAAAATGCCAAAATAAACTTAAACATTGCATTCGTATATAGTTGGTGTATGTTAATCCTTGACGCACAATATGCATAATCATTACCGCGATCCAAATAAGACCCGCTATCACATGTAGACCATGAGTCCCCACTAAAGTAAAAAAAGAAGAAAGAAACGCACTACGACATGGATTGTTTCCTAATTTAATTAAATGATAAAATTCATAGATCTCCATACTAATAAAACATAGTCCTAATAAAAAAGTTATTCCCATCCAAATATTTACTTGTTTCGTATATGATTTTTCTACATATATCATAACTTTGCCATGAGTAAGGCTACTCAATAATAAACAACAAGTTTCTACAAACACAAAAGGCAATGAAAATATATCTTTACCTGAAGAACAATCTACTGTGTTATTACATAACACAGAGTATATTGCAAATAAACTTGCAAATAGAATACAATCACTCATTATGTATAACCAGAAACCAAATATTGTCTTTATATTTAAATTATTATGTTTATACATTATTAACACATTCAATTTCTTTAACTTTCTCTACTGGTACGTAATATTCTGTATCATCATTAAATGTATGAAGAATCCAAGT
The DNA here is from genome assembly GCF_023585785.1 of Blochmannia endosymbiont of Camponotus modoc. Classification (NCBI taxonomy): domain Bacteria; kingdom Pseudomonadati; phylum Pseudomonadota; class Gammaproteobacteria; order Enterobacterales; family Enterobacteriaceae; genus Candidatus Blochmanniella; species Blochmannia endosymbiont of Camponotus modoc. The sequence goes on along the minus strand of NZ_CP097765.1, from coordinate 301,967 downwards.
TGTTATGATTCCCACCATACTGAAAATAACGAGCCACCATATATACCAAATCATACCAAATCCAAATGTTAAACCGAAAAAAGATATAACAATGCCAGAATACGTATTTTTAGGCATATGTATGGATTTAAATTGATCAGGACAAGAATATACGTTTCTATTATTTTGTACATACCAAAAAACATCACGATCACTATTTATTATAGGAATAATTGCAAAATTATAAAATGGCGGGGGAGAGGAAACAGCCCATTCTAAAGTAGATCCATTCCATGGATTTCCATTTATATCTTTATATTTATCACGATTTACAATACTGACTATTATTTGGATACATTGGCACATAATACCCAATCCAATCAATATAGTACCCATTGATGCGGTTATTAACATCGATGAAAATATTGGATCAATGTGTTGGCTTAATCGACGAGTCATACCCATAAACCCTAAAATATATAACGGCATAAACGCCATATAAAATCCAATCATCCAAAACCAAAAAGCTCGTTTCCCCCATTTTTCATTTAAAACATAACCAAAAGCCTTAGGAAACCAATAGGTAGCTCCGGCAAAACAACCGAACAATACTCCTCCAATAATAACATTATGAAAATGTGCAATTAAAAATAAACTGTTATGCAATACAAAATCAGCTCCTGGCACAGATAATAATACCCCAGTCATTCCTCCTATGGAAAATGTAATAATAAATCCAATAGTCCACATCATTGGGGAAGCAAAAACAATTTTCCCTCGATACATAGTGAATAACCAGTTAAATACCTTTACTCCAGTTGGAATGGCAATTATCATAGTCATAATACCGAAAAATGCATTAACGTTAGCACCTGCACCCATAGTAAAAAAATGATGTAACCATACACAAAAAGATAACACAGTAATAGCTATAGTAGCCCATATTAATGAAGTATATCCAAACAACTTCTTTTGTGAAAAAGTGGAAACAATTTCCGAAAATACACCAAATACGGGCAACACTAAAATATATACTTCTGGATGACCCCAAGCCCAAAATAAATTGATATACATCATCATATTTCCGCCTAAATCGTTAGTAAAAAAATGGGTTCCCAGATAACGGTCTAGTGTTAATAAAGCGATAGTAATAGTCAAAATTGGAAAAGCTGCAATGATTAATGTATTTGTACATAAAGCAGTCCAAGTAAAAACTGGCATTTTCATCATCGACAATCCTGGAGCTCGCATATATAAAATTGTAGTAAAAAAATTTATACCAGTCAAAGTAGTTCCTATTCCAGAAATTTGTATACTCCATATCCAATAATCGACACCAACACCAGGACTGTATTCTTTACTTGATAATGGTGGGTAACCTGACCATCCTGTTTGAGCAAATTCTCCTATTCCTAAGGAAAGATTCATCAAAATTACACCTACCATAAATAACCAAAAACTCAAAGAATTTAAAAAAGGAAAAGCAACATCTCGTGCTCCAATTTGTAATGGAACTACCAAGTTCATTAATCCTATTACGAAAGGAGTAGCCATAAATATGATCATGATTACTCCATGAGCGGTAATTACTTGGTTGTAGTGATGGGATGAAAGAAATTCATACGATCCAGAAGAGGATAAAGCTTGTTGCGCTCTCATCATGATGGCATCGGCAAAACCACGTAAAAACATAATACATGAGACTATAATATACATAATCCCAATTTTTTTATGATCTACAGAAGTAAACCATTCATTCCAAAGATATCGCCATTTATTGTAATATGTAATGATACCGGAAAGCATTACTCCAATGAAAAGAATGATAATGACTGTCGACATAATAACTGGATCTTCATACGGAATAGAATCTGTTGTTAATTTTCCAAACATTATTTTAATTATCCTTATATATTTACAACATTTCTCAAAACAATCATGCCTTATATTAAGGAAACATGAATTATAGCTAAAAATATTCTTTCTTT